>JBMYWE010000088.1:0-8363 GCA_049607125.1 Granulosicoccaceae bacterium
AAAATGTAGGAGCAGCGATAGCAGCCGTACAAAAGTACAGTCCCGCCTACCACACAAGCTAAACATCAGCCACTCACAGGCATAAAAAAACCGGCATCTAGCCGGTTTTTTCCTCGCTACAAACGCATC
The DNA here is from genome assembly GCA_049607125.1 of Granulosicoccaceae bacterium. Classification (GTDB taxonomy): domain Bacteria; phylum Pseudomonadota; class Gammaproteobacteria; order CALCKW01; family CALCKW01; genus CALCKW01. The sequence goes on from JBMYWE010000088.1 coordinate 130, forward strand.
ATTTAGAAAAGTTGATCGCGAATGTCTTCTTCGGGAGCCTCTTCAGGCAAGCTAGGCTGTACATTCCACACACGATTGACCGTCTTTCTGGCCGCGTTCGCTGCACCACCTTCGCTGGCCACTACCCCTTGTTCAGGAGCCTCCTCGGCAACATCGCGAAAGTACTCGAACATAGCGCCATCGGCACCCGCTCGCGCGCGCTTACCAGTCGCCTTATCGATACGCAGCCGCACCACATTGTCGGGAGGAATGAGATCAGCTTGCGGCACCCCATCTAGCATGGTCTGCATAAAATCAATCCACATGGGCAAGGCTGCACGGCCACCAGTTTCTCTAGAGCCCAGCGTCTTAACTTGATCAAAACCCACCCATGCCGTGGCTACCACCTCGGGATGAAAGCCAGTAAACCACGCATCCATCTGCTCGTTGGTGGTGCCCGTCTTGCCGGCAATATCGGGGCGAGCCAGTGTCTTGCCCGCGCGAACCGCTGTTCCACGGCGCACCACTTCGCGCAACATGGAATTCATAAGAAAGGCATTATCTTCCTCTAGAACTCGCTGCGCTAATTGTGGCCGTGAACCGAGTTCACCCTCTTCTGATTCTGCACCCACCGCTTCGCTCTTAGCTGGCTCACCAAATTGGGCAAGATAATCATCTAAGCAAAGCTCGTCCTCACAAGCTACTTGTGCAGAGGAGAGATGTAACACCTTGCCGTTCCGATCTTCGATCCGACGAATAAAATAAGGCTCAATCAAATAGCCATTGTTGGCAAATACTGCGTAGGCACGCACCAGATCAATAGGTTTAACCACCCCTGATCCCAGCGCCAGTGATAAATCACGCGGAAGTTTTTCAGTTTCCATACCGAAGCGATCGATATAGTTGATAGCGTTTTTTATGCCTATTTTGCGCAGCACACGTATGGAGACAAGGTTGCGAGACTTGACCAGCGCCTCGCGCAGACGCGTTGGGCCATAGACACGGCCCGAGTAGTTCTCAGGGCGCCAGACGTCCTCTAGCTTGTCGTCATCAAATACCACGGGCGCATCGTTAAATACAGAAGCCACAGACAAACCGGCATCCAGAGCTGCCGAGAAAACGAAGGGTTTGAAATTGGACCCCGATTGGCGGCTCGCCTGAGTGACGCGGTTGAATTTGCTGCGCTCAAATTGATACCCGCCCGCCAGAGCGAGCACCGCCCCGTCCTTGGGGTCGAGCGCGACAAAAGCACCCTCGGGCTCAGGCAGCTGAGACAATTTAAGCTGCGCACCCTCATCAGGGCTAACATATATAAGGTCTCCACGGCTCAACACTTGAGCGACTCGAGTTATTTCTTCCCCGAGCTCGTCAATAGATAATCGCTTGCGCGCCCACAGCACTCCTGTAAGCGGCAACTGCGCCGTACCACCATCGCTCAATTGTATGGTCGCGCTTTCTGATTCAACCGCCAACACAGCTGCCGCAGACAGATCCCCATACTGAGGCACATCGGCCAGTGCTTGCGATAGCGCGATCTCATCACTGAGAACGTCTTCATCTAGCTGAGCTAGCGGTCCGCGATAGCCGTGGCGTTCTTCATAGGCATGCAGTGCACGGCGCAAACTTTCTGTCGCCGCTCGTTGCGCCTTGGCCGTCAGCGTGGTGTACACACGGTAGCCATGGCTGTAAGCCGAATCACCAAAGCGTTCTACCAAATCCGCACGCACCATCTCAGCGACGTAGCCACCTTCGAGCGCGCGCTGCGCGACATGAAGCTCTGCGGTGACAGGCGCCACACTTGCCAAATCAAAATCCTGTTGCGAGATCATCGATAATTCACGCATGCGACGCAGTACGTAGTTACGACGCACCACCGCGCGTGTAGGATTGGCAATAGGGTTGTAGGCAGAAGGCGCTTTGGGCAAGCCAGCAATCATCGCTATTTCGGCTAACTCCAAATCTTGCAGCGACTTTCCATAGTAGGCAAATGCTGCAGCCCCTACTCCCCAGGCGCGATTGCCGAAAAATATTTTGTTTAAATAGAGCTCAAGAATCTCGTCTTTACTCAATTCTCGCTCAATTTCCATGGCCAGCAGCATCTCTTTGAACTTGCGGCTGTATTTTTTATCGTTGTCGAGAAACAAGTTGCGCGCGATCTGCATAGTGATCGTACTGCCACCCTGCGCTTTTTTGCCGGTCGTGACCAATACATAGACCGCTCGGGCAAGTCCTTGCCAGTCGACGCCGGGGTGCTCATAAAAACGATCATCTTCAGCCGCTACAAAAGCTTGCTGCATCTGCAAAGGTATTTCATCAATTGCGGCAAAAATCCGTCGTTTCTCACCGTATTCGGCTAGCAGTTCGCCATCACTGGAGAAAACTTGCAACGGAACATACAGCTCTACTTCGCGAATATCTGACACTTCGGGCAAATCTTTTTTGAAATGCATTGCCAGACCGAAACCTCCAACTAGGCCAAGCAAAACCACTGAAAACAAGCAGATAACAAGAAGTTTGATAAAAGTTTTCACAATACCGGCGTCAACAAAAGGGGATTCAGGCACGCAATCCAAAAAACAATACCGAACCATCACGCTTCTGGCATGGCGTCGGTACACAAACTGCAAAGAGCAGATTGTACTCGAAGTCCGCCTCGCGGACAGATCGAGCCAATCAATGTATGAAAGTTGTAAGGAAATGAGTGCAATAGCGCGCATTCAAATGATTTTGCTTCATAGCTTTGCGCTAAGGGCTTAAAAATTCAGCGACCGCGCCGTTAAACGACTCGACCCTTCTCAGGTGTTGCGCCGGTATTTAGCCGCTCACACGAGACGGCCTGAATCCACGCAACCCGGTGCTCTGAGTTAACAGAGCTTTGCGAAACGAGGACACACTGTGTTTGGTATAAAGTCTAGTTCCCAAATGATCGGGCTCGACATCAGCTCGACTTCGGTCAAGCTCTTAGAGCTCACCCGACAGCGTGGCGGTTTGCGCGTGGAGTCATACGCGGTAGAGCCGCTGCCGGTTAACTCGGTCAACGAGAAAACCATCCAAGACATCGAGGCAGTGGGCGAAGCCGTCCGCCGCGCCGTGAAGAAGAGCGGCACCAAGGCGACTCGCGCTGCAGTAGCCGTCTCCGGCTCGGCGGTGATCACCAAGATCATCAGCATGCCTGCCAATCTGAACGACAGCGAGATGGAAATGCAAATCCACCTCGAAGCCGAGCAGCACATCCCGTATTCCATTAACGACGTCAACATCGACTTCCAAGTGATGGGCGAGACGGCGGGCCAGGCAGACAAAGTTGACGTGTTATTGGCCGCGACTAAATCCGAGAATATTGAGGATCGCGTGACCACTCTAAAGATGGCCGGCTTAAAACCTGCTGTTGTGGACATCGAGCCCTACACCATCGAGCACTCACTGGAAATGCTCACCGGTGGCGACCAAACACTGATGAACGGCACGGTTGCCATCATTGACGTGGGCGCAACCATGACCAGCTTGAACGTCATGCAAGATCGCCAATTGATATACACACGCGAGCAGGCATTCGGAGGCAAGTTGCTGACCGAAGAAATCATGCGCCGCTACGGCTTGTCATATCAAGATGCCGGCCGCGCCAAGCGAGTTGGTGGACTGCCTGAAGGTTACGAGCAAGACGTACTGGTGCCCTTTAAGCAGAGCATCGCTCAACACATCAATCGCTACTTGCAGTTCTACTACAGCAGCAGTCAAGAGATGCAGGTCGACGAGATTATCCTCGCAGGCGGTAGTTCAAGCATTGAAGATATCGACAACTACATCCAAGAGCAGATCGGCACACCCACATCGATCGCCCAGCCCTTCTCGATGGTAGACCTAGCCAAGGATGTTGATCGGGAACGAATAGTGCAAGACGGCCCAGCGATGATGATTGCCTGCGGACTAGCCTTGCGAGGAGTTGAATAATGGCTCGTATGAATCTACTGCCTTGGCGCGAAGAAAAGCGCAAGGCACAGTCGAAGATGTTCGGCATTCAGTTAGCCACAGGCGTGGCACTGACAGTGGTTGGCTGCCTTGCATTTAACACCCAAATCAGCAGTAACCAATCTTATCAGCAGAGTCGCAATAGTTTCCTGACGACTGAAATCAGCGCTCTGGAAGCAGAGCTCTCTGAAATAGCTGAGCTTGAGACAACCAAAAGCAAGTTGCTCTCTCGCATGGAGATCATTCAGCAGCTTCAGGCTCAGCGCCCTCAAGTGGTCCACCTGTTCCACGAGATTGCCACGGCCATTCCCACCGGCATACAGCTCTCTGATCTAAGCCAAGCGGGAGACCAGCTAACACTCAAGGGCCGTACGCAGTCCAACGCTCGCGTATCAGAGTTTATGCGCCTGCTGGATGCCTCGCCTTGGATGTCCGCACCGAGTGTTAAAAACATCACGGCCGAGAAAGACAAGAACAGCAGTACCTTTGAGCTGGTTCTGACCCACACAGCACCTGGTACGAAGAAGCCAGATTCGCAGGAGAACCCGTTCAATGGCTAACTTGAATGAACTTGACGTTGAAGATCTGAAGAAGATCGGTAGCGCTCCACTGCCAGTTCGCATCGGTGTCATTGCACTGAGCTGCGCCCTGCTCGTGGGAGCTTACTGGTTCTTTATGGTCAAACCACAGTTGGAGCGCATAGAAAGTTTTAAGCGACAAGAGACATCGCTGAAACAAGAGTATGACGACGCAGCTGCCAAAGCGGCCAACCTCGACGCCTACAAGCTACAACTCGCCGATATGCGACACGAGTTTTCTATCATGCTGCGGCAACTACCCGACAAGGTCGACATCGAAAGCTTGCTTGTCGATTTGTCACAGACCAGTGTCGGTGCTGGCTTGGATGTTGAGTACTTCAAACCGCAGGGAGATATCCCCAAAGAGTTTTACGCCGAGCACCCTATTCGCTTAAGCGTAAAAGGTAAGTACCACGAGTTTGGTGAGTTTGTCAGCGGCTTGGCCGCCCTGCCTCGAATCGTCACCTTGAGTGGCATAAAGATTGGAGCAGACACAGAAAAAGAATCGGATTTACTGGTGATGGAACTGACAGCAACTACCTACCGCTACTTGAGGGAGGACCAGCAATGAAATCAATTGCGACAATCGGCCGACACTCAAGTGCCGTAGCTGCCTTTTCACTGATCGCCCTGTCATCTGTTTTGACAGGCTGCGGTCAACAAGACATGGCTGACCTAGAACAATACGTGAACGACCGCCGTCAGGCGCATGCCGGATACGTAGAGCCTCTACCGGAGTATGAACTCTACAAGGGCTTTACCTACGCTTCCAAAGATCTGCGAGACCCCTTCGGCATTCCCGATGCCGCGGCGGCCTCGCCCATGACCTTGGGAAGCAACAAGAACAAGCCCGACCTAAACCGTCGCCGAGAGGTGCTGGAAATGTTCCCGCTAGATTCCCTACAAATGGTAGGAGAGCTGGCGCGCAACGGCAGTAGCTGGGGCTTGGTTAAAGACTCGGATGGTGTTGTTCACCGTGTGAAAGCTGGTAACTACGCTGGACAAAACTTTGGCCGCATCCTCGCGGTCTCCGAATCAAATATCGACATTGAAGAAACAATTCAGGACGGCTTGGGCAATTGGATTACCCGCGAAGCTCAACTGACCTTAGGTGAATAGTGATGTTAATGAATAGCAAACGGTATAACAAAACCTCAGTCAACGGCGACATCACTTGCAGCCGCAAGACACAATGGCTCGCCATGGCAGCACTGGCCGGCAGCATGGTCTTGCCCGCTGAATTGATGGCCGCGCAGAACGCGTTGAAATCTTTGAGTTTCAACCAGCTACCTGGCAACTTGCTCGAGCTGCGTTTGAAGATGGAAAACCCTGCAGACAAGCCCAACGGTTTCACTATCGACAATCCGGCGCGTATCGCGTTGGATTTCGCTGACACCCGCAACGACTTGGCTAAACGCACCATACCAGTCGACACCGGCAATGTACGCAGCATCAACGCTGTCGAGTTTCAAGGCCGCACGCGCTTGATCGTCAATCTCAACGAACTCTCTCCGTACAGCACGACAGTAGACGGTGAGGATGTATTGATTCGCCTGTCCTCTGGTGGCGCTCAATCCTCCTCAGCAGCGGTACAGCCCACTGTCGTGAGCAGTGCAGCCATCGGTGGCGGAAACTCCTTGAGTGACATGCACTTTCGCCGCGCGGAAGACGGTGCCGGTCGGGTCACTTTTAAGCTGTCTGATCCAAATACCCCTATCGACATCAAACAAATCGGCCAGAAAGTCGTGATCGATATGCGCGAAGTCGATGTGCCAGACTCGCTGCTCAAGCGTCTGGACGTGATGGATTTCGCTACGCCGATCCAGTTTATCGACACCTATCGTCGCGGCGAAAATGTCCGCATCGAGATTCGCCCCAGTCGCGGCGTCGAGTACGAGCAAATCGCCTACCAGTCGGACAACCATTTCACTTTGGAACTCCGCCCACTGGCTGAAGAAGAAGTACAAGCCCGCAAAGAGCAGACCTTTGAAGGCGAGCGCCTATCACTCAACTTCCAAGACATCGAAGTGCGCTCTGTTCTCCAGTTGCTCGCTGACTTCACCGACCAAAACGTGGTGGTTAGCGATTCCGTTGAGGGCGAAGTAACTCTACGCCTGAAAAACGTCCCCTGGGACCAAGCGCTGGATATCATTCTCAAGTCCAAAGGCTTGGCGATGCGTCAAAACGGCAACGTCTTGATGGTCGCCCCTGCCGATGAAATTGCAGCGCGCGAACAACTCGAGCTCGAATCCGCTCAGAAAGTGCACAAGCTATCCAAACTTCGCACTGAGATGATTCAGATCAACTACGCCAAGGCGGAAACTATCGCCGACGTGCTACTGGCGGGTCAAAGCGAGTCAAATGAGTCAGAGGGAGGCGCTTCAGGCAGCGCCGACGCCGGTCTGCTGACCGATCGCGGTAACGTCTCGATCGACGAGCGCACAAACACCGTACTCATCACTGACACTGCGGAGTCGCTAGAGAAAATCCACGCGCTAGTCGCCAAGCTCGACGTCCCCGTACGTCAGGTATTGATCGAGTCGCGCGTCGTCATCGCCACCGACGATTTCAATGAAGAGATGGGCATGCGTGTCGGTTTGACTCGCTACCCTGACAACAACGTCAGCGGCGGCTACGGCATCACCTCGGGCAACTTGGGCGCCGTCACCAACGTATACAATCAAGCCATCGCAGGCGAGACCGACGAAGAAGTAGAAGCGCCAAACCGCTGGAACGTCAACCTTCCCGCCTCCAACCCTGCGGGCAGTATTGGCTTTAACTTCGGCACCTTGCCACTCGGTGCCTATCTCGAGCTCGAACTGTCGGCCATGGAAGCTGAAGGTCGCGGTGAGGTCGTTTCCTCTCCCCGCGTGATCACTGCCAACCAGCACGAAGCGCACATCGAACAAGGTGTTGAAATCCCCTACCTCGAGGCTTCTTCTAGCGGTGCGGCTACAGTCTCCTTCAAGAAGGCGGTACTGGGATTGAACGTCACACCTCAGATCACCCCTGATGATCGCATCATCATGGATCTCACGGTCAACAAAGACAGCGTGGGTGAGTGGTATGGCGCCGGTGAAAATCAGGTACCAACCGTAGACACCCGTGAGGTGAATACACAAGTACTGGTAGACAACGGTGAGACCGTCGTTCTCGGTGGTATCTACGAACAGGTGCGCACCAACTCAACTCGGAAGGTGCCCTTCCTCGGCGACCTTCCGATCTTGGGTCGTCTGTTCCGCACCGATTTGTCTCGAGACGAGAAGAACGAGCTCCTGATTTTCGTCACACCGAAGATCATTGGCGACTCAACCGCCTCTCGCTAGGAGTCGACACCTGCAAGATGAAAGGGCAGCCCACGGGCTGCCCTTTTTTTTATCCACGCAAATCAAGTTGTGCTGCCGAGTGTTATAATGCGCGATTGATCGTCATTGATATCGGTATGAATATCTTTCTTGTCGGCTCTATGGGAGCAGGAAAAACCACCATTGGTCGCCAACTGGCCAAGCGCTTAAAGCGAGATTTTTTTGATAGCGACCATGTGCTGGTCGAGCGATGCGGGGTCGATATTCCGACCATCTTTGAATTTGAAGGCGAAAGCGGATTCCGCGATCGGGAATCCCTAGTCATCGACGAGCTAAGCAAACTCGAGGATGTCGTACTCGCCACGGGTGGTGGCGCTGTGTTGCGCCCTGAAAATCGCAAAAT
>JBMYWE010000089.1:0-8338 GCA_049607125.1 Granulosicoccaceae bacterium
ATGTGGGTATCAGTCCATCGGGGACGCGTTTGATATTTGGAAGTGATTGGCACGGCGGCAACTCCGTTGATACTTACATTATTGAGCTTCCAGCCTACGAGCCCTGCACGCCCTGAATCGTTACTAGGCGCGCATGAGCTAATAGGGGCTATCGGCCAGTCTGAAATTCTCTACTCAACGCCACTGGCTTTGTTGCAAGCAACAAAAAAGCCGCACAACCTTCGCTGTGCGGCTCGGCTCTGAGCGGTGCGCTCAAATGGTCATGCGACGGATTATCGAGTTGACTTTCCGCCGTCAGCCTTAGTACATGTGCTGACCACCGTTGATAGACAAGGTAGAGCCAGTGACAAAGCCCGCATCGTCAGCGACTAAAAATAACACACTGCGCGCGATGTCTTCGGGCCTGCCCAAGCGACCGACAGGGATTGTACGAATGATTTTCTCGAGAACATTCTCTGGAACGGCGCGGACCATATCGGTTTCGACGTAACCAGGTGCCACAGCGTTGACAGTTACGCCTTTGGCCGCACCTTCTTGGGCGAGGGCTTTGGTGAAGCCGTGAATACCGGACTTGGCAGCCGCGTAGTTCACCTGACCGTATTGACCTGCTTGGCCGTTGACAGAGCCGATGTTGACAATACGGCCGAATCCGCGATCACGCATGCCATCAATGACAGCTTTGGCTGTGTTGAAGCAAGAGGCGAGGTTTGTCTGGATAACTTGGTTCCACTGGTCGAAATCCATGCGATGCATCGTGCCATCACGTGTGATGCCGGCGTTGTTGATCAGGATGTCGACAGGACCGTGCTCGGCTTCTATGCCTTTGATCGCCATCTGGCAGGCTTCGAAGTCAGAGACGTCAAATTTGACCGCTGCAATACCTGTGCGTGCGGTGAAGGCTTGTGCTGCTTCATCATTTCCACCGTAGTTGGCCACAGCGGTGTAGCCCGCGTCTTTGAGCGCGACACAAATCGCCTCTCCAATGCCGCGTGTACCACCGGTAACGAGTGCAACTCTTCCCATTTTTACTGCTCCTTTTTGATTTTTAATTGTTTGTTCATCGCATCTCTAGGGTGAGATACTTGCCCGCGATAAAAACATCGCTTGGGCCAGCCTTGTCTTGCGCTTTGCTTCCGTGCGCGTGTAAAGGGATGCCGTTTGATTTTATAGTTATTCGGCGGTGGCTCCAACCAAAGATGTATTGTGCTTGGGCCTCCGACGACGGCACTGCGATAGCTCCCGTATCGCAATCGAGCGGATAAGTAGTCCGCTCAAGAGGGTGATGCTTAGATTCGCTCGAACGCTGCCGCGATGCCCTGACCGCCACCGATACACATGGTGACGAGTGCGCGTTTACCGCCGGTGCGCTGTAGCTCGTGAATTGCTTTAGTACTGATAACCGCACCTGTGGCTCCGATGGGATGGCCGAGTGAGATACCGCTGCCGTTGGGATTGGTTTTATCGGCGGGTAAGCCCAAGTCGCGGCAGACAGCAATCGCCTGTGCGGCAAAAGCTTCGTTCACTTCAAAGGTGTCGAAATCGGCGATGCTCAAGCCGGTTTGATCTAGCAGTTTTTTAACCGCAGGTACGGGGCCTATGCCCATGTACTTCGGCTCACAGCCTGCGTGTGAATAGCCAACCAACCGGGCGATAGGTTTAAGGCCGCGTGATTCAGCCGCTTCAGCGGTGGCGAGCACAAGGGCAGAAGCCGCGTCGTTCAGGCCAGAGGCGTTGCCCGCTGTCACACTGCCGTCTTTCTTGAACACTGGGCGCAATTTGCCCATACCAGCGACGTCTACATCCGCGCGAAAGTGCTCGTCGCGGTCAAAGACTTTGACACCTTTACGGGTTTTCATTTCGACGGGGACGATCTGGCTCTCGAAATAGTTGCCTTCCCAAGCGGCGGCTGCACGCTGGTGGCTTTCTACGGCGAGCACATCTTGCTCTTCACGGGTGATGCCCCACTTTTCGGCGATGTTTTCAGCGGTGACACCCATGTGAATATTTTCGAAGGGGTCGTGCAGCGCCCCAACCATGGCATCGACCATAGCGGCGTCGCCCATACGGGCACCCCAGCGAGCGGAAGGTGCCCAGTACGCAGCGCGGCTCATGCTCTCGGCGCCGCCAGCGATAGCCATGTCAGAGTGGCCGGTCTCAAGCTGTTGCGCTGCGGAGATTATGGCCTGCAAGCCACTACCGCAAAGACGATTGAGGGTGAATGCTGGTGTCTCTACAGGCAGGCCGCCGGTGACGGCTGCGTAGCGTGAGAGGTACATGTCGCGAGGGTCGCCGTGTACAACGTTGCCAAAGACCACGTGCTCGATATCTTCGGCCTTTGCGCCAGCGCGAGCGAGGGATTCTTTGACCACTAGCGCAGCTAGGTCGACTGTAGGCATGTCTTTCAGAGAGCCACCGTAGGTACCAATGGCGGTGCGCACGGCACTGAGAACAACGATCTCTTTTTGCATTTTTATCTCCATTCCTTTTTGAATCAATCCACTGCCACTTAAGTGGTCTCGTTAGAAGTGACATTATGTCAAGGATTGTTGCACTGCACAATCATTAAGCTAGCGCTCATGTAAATTCGATACATATTTTGCTTGCGCCATAATCAAAGTGCGTATTTGTTCGGGGTTCGTGCTGTTTTTTTGTATTGTTTGGCGCGAGACTTTGTCGTTTACTCCCCGTTGGCGAGACTTGTGCTCCTTCAGTGTCTAAAATCGAGTGTTCCTCAAGTGAGTTCTCGCGCTTGAATAGGTCGATTTCCATCATCGGGGACCAGTTGTGTCGCAATTGCAAATAGAGCGCTATTCTTCGACTCAGAGCAAGCAGGCGGCAAAGTCGAGTCGCCCGCGTCCCAATTTGCGCTTATTTGTAGTCGCTTTGTTGATGGGTGTAGTCGTTGGGCTGAGCACTGTTTGGTTGATCGAAGCTGTCGCACTGGTCCAGCACGTCCTGCTCGGCAATGCCTCCGAGAAGTGGTTGGCCACACTCATAGAGCAAACACCTACGTGGCGCGTTGTCCTGGCCCCCTTGTTGGGAGGGCTTGTGGTCGGTGTCTTACTTAGCTATTTACCTGGTAATCGCTACCACGGAATCGCGGATGTCATGGAGGCCTGCGCACTGCGGGGTGGTCGCATGGATGCGCGTTCTGGTCTTGGGGCAGCCGCCGCCGCCGCAGTGTCCATCGGGTCTGGCGCGTCTGTTGGCCGCGAAGGGCCGGCTGTTCATATCGGCGCGTCGCTCTGCGCTTGGGTGGCAGAAAAAATGGGCCTTAACCGGCGTCATTCACTGGTGCTGTTAGGGTGCGGGGCAGCAGCGGCGGTGACCGCGTCCTTCAATGCGCCTATTGCGGGGGTTTTGTTTGCCCTAGAAGTTGTGGTTGGTTACTACACACTGCGTGTGTTTGCGCCTATTGTGCTTTCGGCTATGGGAGCTGTGACCGTTGCGAGGCTTGTGCACGGCGAAGCACCTGCTTTCAGCTTAGACGCGCACGCGGTAGAAACTTTGTGGGAACTACCGCTATTTGGTGTGCTCGGTATCGTCTGCGCGTTACTCGTCGTCGCCACTATCCGCAGTGTACGCGGCGCGCAGATAGTGCATCAGAAACTCAATATCCCTATTTGGCTCAGACCAGCTATCGGTGGCCTGCTCGTGGGCTTGATAGCACTGATCACACCCTTTGCATTGGGCGTGGGTTATCAAACGATCAGCCTCACTCTCAACGATGCCTTTCCTCTCTCGGTGGTGCTGGGTATTTTGTTGGTTAAAGTCATAGCGACAGGGGTCTCTCTTGGCAGTGGTTTTTGTGGTGGGGTTTTTGGTCCGTCTTTGGTTATAGGGGCGCTGGCGGGTGCCGGAGTTGGCCAATTAGCCGATGTCTTTATTGCGGCCGACATCTCATCTCCCGCGGTATACGCCATGGCGGGCATGGCCGCTTCGGCATCAGCTATGTTGGGTGCCCCCATATCGACCGTATTGATCGTCTTTGAGCTCACTTCTGACTACAACGCGATTGTGGCCGTTATGCTTGCCTCAGCTATCGCCAGCTCGACCATGATGTATCAGCCTTACAGTTCTTATTTTCGGTGGCAGCTGTCGCAGCGCGGTGTCAATATTGTTGCTGGCCGAGACCAGAGCCTGATGCGGACCGAGACTGTCGACACACTTGTAAGCCAGCGATTCACCACTGTGTCCGCTGAAGCGCACGTGGAAGAGGCAATTTCTCGTTGCGCCCGGGAGCGACAACTTGTGGTGGTTGCGGTTGATGAGTACGGCGACTTGTCTGGCAGTATGACGGTGCTCGATTTAGTGGCTGAAGTTGGCGAAGAGCATGAAGGGGGCTTGTTCATGGCGTATGCGCACGATCAAAGCTTAGCTTTGCAAATGGGCAGTAGCTTGAGCGGGGCGCTGGACGTGATGGCTTCACACCAGACGGACTACCTGCCCGTGGTGGAAATGGATTCCGAACAGCGCCTTCAAGTAACAGGGGTTGTCTATCAAAATGACGTGCTGAAAAAATACAATCAGCTGTTGGAGCAAGCGAGAGCCGACGAGTTCGGGGTGAACTAATCGGTTGCGTACGGCTTTTCTCAACGTGTCGGAACAGGCTCTTAGAGCGATTTAACAGCTTGGGCTCGGGCCCGGCACCGCCTGTGCTTGAATATGTTTTGCTGAATTCATAATTTCGATGTGCTCGGCCTATTCAATCAAGGAGACAGACTGCATGGAGGCATTGTCAATCAAGGAGCTCTTTTTAGAGAGCCTGGGTCGATGTCAGCGCAATGAAGGTTTTATACCCAGCTTTTACGCTCGACTAATGGCATCTTCTGAGCTGGTGAAATACAAGTTCAGGCACACCAACTTCGAAAAGCAAAACCAGATGCTCGTACGCAGCTTGGAGCTTGTAGCTGGGGTTGTTTGCAATGAGCAGGAAGCGCTGCAGGAGCTGCGCCATCGTGCTGAGACACATGACCACGCCCATTTGAACATCAAGCCAGATCTCTATGAGTGTTGGCAGGTGTCCTTGATCGCCACTGCGGAAGAGGTAGACCCCGAGTGGGATGAGGCGACTGAGCGCGCTTGGAATGTGGTTTTAGATAGTGTGGTCAATCACATGATTAAGCTGTACTGAGCGACGGCTTGGCCGTTGGTGTCAGCTTTGTTTTGAACTGCTGCCAAGGCCCTATAGCTTAGCGTCAATTGAGCTGGTGCACCTCATTGGCAGCACCAGCACTCAATCTGTAAGCCGCTAGAACAGCTTACTCGGCGGGTACTGCCTGATAGCTACCGTCCACTGCAAAGAACTCTTTGCCATCGCAGCGGTAGAAAGTCTCTGCGCCGCTGTCCAATAGTTGTTGTAGCATCTTTGGGACGGGCCTGTCTTGTGCTTTGCATTTGTCGGCAAACTTTTGTGGCCCGATGGCGTCGAGCATCTCAAAAGGGCCCTGCGCCCAGTTAAAGCCCCAGCGCATCGCGCGGTCCACATTGACAATATCGTCGGCAATATCAGGTACCAGATCCGCTGCATAGGCCAAGGTACCACCCATCAGCTCCCAGGCAAACTTGCCCGCTAAGCTTTCGGTGAACATAGCGGTGGTGAACTCCTGTTCGTCCCCACTCAATTCTACAGTCGTACTTGGGCGCCACTGGCCGGTGTCGAGGTCATAGGTTTCGCGGTTCTTGCTGCCGTCGTCTTTTTTGGTGACACGGTAAAAACCGCCGCCCGTTTTTCGACCCAGCTGGCCTGCCTCAAATAGCTTTTGTTCGACGGCGGGCAGCTTGGAGAAAGCCTGACCCACGTCCCCTGTGGGTAGATTGGATTCTAGGTTTTTGGCTACTGAGTCCATGATGTCCAGACCGATGAGATCGATCAGTCCATACAGGCCGGTAGGTGGCAAACCCATGGGCTTTGACATCACGGCGTCAGCGAGTTCAGGGCTGAGGCCTTCGGCGCGCAGATCGGTGCCGATATGTAATCCAGCTAGCATCCAAAAACAGCCGATGCGATTGCCGATAAAGTTGACGGTGTCCTTGGCATAGACCACGCCTTTGCCCAGTTTGTTTCCACAGAAATCGGCTAGCTGCTCAATAACTTCGGGTCGGGTGTTTTCGCCGGGCACCAGCTCCAACAGGCGCATAATATGCACCGGATTAAAGAAATGCGTGACCGCGATGTCTTGACAGAGCCGTTCGGGCATACCAGCGCTGATATCGCGCAAGGGAATGCCCGAAGTGTTGGATGTGACCAGCGAGCCGTCTTTGCGCGCCGCTTCTACGCGGGTGAACAAATCACGCTTTGGCTGCAGCATCTCGATAATCACCTCGCAGATCCAGTCGGCGTCGGCGACTGCTTGCTCGAGATTATCAATGGATTCAGCAGATATTCGTGCCGCTTGTTCGGCGGTAATGGCTGGGCGTTTGCCTGCTTGCAAACGCTCGATGGCGCCAGCGGCGATGTCGTGGTTCATGTCTAGAAGAGTGACGTCGCAGCCCGCTGCAGCGCAAACACCTGCGATTCCGGCGCCCATGGTCCCCGCGCCGACAACGGCCACTTTGTTGATGCTTTGCATGTGTAGCTTCCGAGTGTGGTTAAACCATTCACTGTAGCGGTCTGGTTGGTTGGATTCAATTGGGTTTTTCTTTCTCGCTGCAGGGAGGTAGTTCCTGAGATGAGTTTCCCGAGCAGATTTCAGTTTAATGGCAGTTGAGACATGCTTGGTCCTCGCTGCTCAAGAGAGGTGTGTTGGGGAGAATTAGAATTGGCTGGGTTGGTGTGCACGTCCATTGCAACCGCCAATGAGGCGGTTGGCTGCAATGTGTACTGGCGTGGAAGGCTAATCGACTTGTCAATACGTGTTGGTGTAGTGGTCAAAGAGCCGCAGCTGCTAGAATGCAGTGACCGAGGCAAAGCTACTGGCGGTAGCGTGCTAGGAATTCTGGGTCGAGGTTGCCATCCTCGTCCATGCTCGGGTAGGCCACTTGGTGGCGGTCGCAGTAGTCAGCGACTTTAGGGTGGGCCCAACAAAACAAGGTGCGTTGGTAAGTCTCTTCGTCTAGTCTGCGGTGGCCGTACAGGCCGGCCTGATCGCGCTGATGTTGCGCTTCGCTGAGGATAATCGCAGCGGCCACCGATACGTTAAATGACTGCACCATGCCCATCATTGGGATAATGATCGGTTGGTCCACCAGCTTTGCGATTGACTCGCTGACACCGTCTTTCTCGGCGCCGAGCAGCAGCGCGGTGGGTGTGGTGTAATCCACTTCTCGGTAGGAAACAGCACGGCTATCCAAGTGGGCAGCCACCACTTGAACGCCATCCGCTTGCAGCGCTTTGACACT
Organism: Granulosicoccaceae bacterium; assembly: GCA_049607125.1. GTDB lineage: Bacteria > Pseudomonadota > Gammaproteobacteria > CALCKW01 > CALCKW01 > CALCKW01. The sequence goes on from JBMYWE010000089.1 coordinate 7,342, forward strand.
GCTGGCGATGTCTTCCTTAAGGCTGACATTTACCCATCGGTCGCTGCCCAGGGCGGTGCCCGATGCGGTTTTAAAACGACGCTGATCTCGATCACCCATGGCCAACTGCACATTGCCTATCCCCACAGCATCACACGTGCGAATGATGGCTGCGATATTGTGCGGTTTGTGCACATAGTCAGCGAGCACCGTGAGGTCGGGCTGGCGCCGGTCTAGGGTGGCGCGCAGTTTGGCTAGTCGTTCAGGGGTCACCGTTGTCACTCTTAATTATGTTGTTGATTGCTAGTGGTTTTTCAGCGTGGCTTGCGAACATTCAGTAGGGGAAGCGGTTGGGTTGGTGCATGCTAGCGTATTCACCTTCGATGTAATTTTTCGCCTCTTCCAAAATTTCACTCGCCGAGTGGCCCTTGCTAACGACCGCGGGGCCGATGCGAAAGGTCACGGTGCCCGGCCACTTTAACAGGCTGTGTCTGGGCCAGAATTCACCCGAATTGTGTACCACAGGCACCACTGGGCGCTCGGTTTTAGAGGCGAGTATTGCGCCGCCTGCTTTGTAGTCTGGGGCGTCGCCGGGTGACTTGCGTGTACCCTCGGGGAAGATAGTCACCCACAGACCATGAGCAAAACGGTCTTCGGCTTGCTCGATAATTTGAGCGATCACTTTGCGACCTTTTGCTCTGTTGATGGTGATATAGCGAAGTGCGGCCATGCCCCAACCAAAAAACAACGTGGCAGCAATGCCTGTTATGCCGGGCAGGGTGGCGGCTAGCAAATTTATGCGCATGTTGGCGGTAAAGTCGTCGGCGAGCCATGCCCCGGTGGGAAAATGCACTGGTTGAATTCGCAAAAGGTTCGATGTTTCTACGAGACCCCGAGGGAAATCCAAACGCTCAAAAATGCTTTGAGGTCGACACGATCCAATGACCCGAGACTCAGGATGTACGAGAACATAAAATCGAAATTCTGTAGTGATCCAAATAACTTGGAGAAAACCATC
>JBMYWE010000090.1:0-8330 GCA_049607125.1 Granulosicoccaceae bacterium
GACGATCGACAAACTAGGTTCAGAACGCTCCCAAACAGACGGCAGAGAAATTTCACTGGGCATGTTTCACCAGCAAGAAGAAATGCCAATGAATCAACTCAGTGCGATTGCAAAAGCAGAAGTCTTTTTCAGGCGCCCAGAAAAACGCGTAAGCGGCAAGTACGGAGCTACCGACAACGACGACGAGTTTGCTAACGTCTGGAACCCCTACTGGGGAGCGCGGCTTGTTAGCTCTGCTAGGGAGAGGACAGCCGATAGGACACTTCGCCTGGGAGCGGAATTATGAACGTCCATTTAATAAAGTCTATAAAGACCCAACGCGGCACTGCAATCACTGACTTTCTCGTTGCTATGCTGGTTTTTTCGCCTCTTTTCTTACTGTATCCCGTTATCGGAAAAATAAGCGACGTTGAGCACAGTGCACAACAAAGCGCGCGCTATGCCGCATGGGAGAGAACAGCTTCTTCGGCGACTGAAAAATCCAATGCTGTGATTAACCATGAGATGCACGCTCGTGTTGTCAACCAGCAGACATTTATCGAGTCAAATTCTGCTGACAAGGCAGAAGACTTGTCTGATAAAAACGATCGCATGTTGTGGGGAGTGATGACACCCACTGGAGGGGGCACACGGCAAGAGCTAGTGAGCTTCGAAAAAGTAGGGATGAAAGGTACAAGTGGTACAAGCCGGGATTTGGGAAAAGCAAGTGATTTACTAGTCATCACCCACGGAATGTCAGACTTGGACAGAAATGGCTTTCACAAAGCAGAGATAGACATAGCCATCAATGAAATTGCTCTGCTCGAGCACAAAGGAAAAAACAACTGCAATACAGGAGAACACGAGACCTACCTAACTTGTGTAAATCGCCACAACTCCATACTTGTCGATGACTGGTCGGCTTCGAGCCCAGCTCAAGCAATAAACAGAGTGCAAGAGCGCATGCCAGTAATGATTGAAGCATGGAAACCAATTGCCCATGCAATTGGCGGGGTAGAAAACCTATTTGACAAAGCAGACACTCTCATTGGCTTTAACCCCCTCAAAGACATAAAAGCGATAGACGACGCACCTGGGTACGTGGCCCCTGATGTAGTCCCGCAATCAAAACTAGGCAGCTACGAAGCAGAAGGCATCAAGGAGAGCCTGGATTAATGAATATTCAGACAAACACTATTGCTCTATGTCTATTTCTCTGGGTCTGGAGCTCGGCAGCAACAGCTTTCGAGATGCCTCGCGGAACCACCACCAGTTTAGTCGCTGAGGGCATTGTCCAGAATGGAGTCGAGATGGATATTGTCGACGTAAACAGCACCCTCTCTCCAGAAGAATTCCTCCGTTTACTGATGCCAATAATTGATACAAAAAATGGCGAACTGGTCATATCAGAGGTAGCAAATAATGCCGTTTCAGTTGGGGTGATAAACGACAAAACCTACGAGTCTATTGTTATCTCTCAAGGCCCGCTCGGCACGACCAAAGGCATCTTTTCTGTTGCATACCTCACTAGAAAACACACCTTTGTATCGCCAAGCTTCCAGCTCCCAGCAAACAGCAAATTGATCTCTTACACACAAGACAGTATCAGATCTGGAGGCAGATACACGTGGGTGTACAACTACGACAAAACCCCTACTTATCTCACTAACTCAATCGAACAAATAGCTGAGGACTATGGATGGACTCAGAACTCAAACTCGACGCATCAATTAAATAACAGCGACGGCAGGTATTTCTCTTTTTTTAAGTCGGGTTATACAAGTGAAATTTTGGTGAAGAAAAACGCCAATGGAACTGCCATTGTGGTAATGGAGCAACAGTGAAGAGACGACAAAAAGGAAGCGCAACAGCGGAGTGGAGCGCTATCTCTGTATTGATGGCTATCGTGCTGTTCACCCCCTACATCGGGGACAAATCACCCGCAACTCTTTTATTCGATGCGATTGAAACTGCATTAAATAACTCAGCAACTATCGTGAGCGTGCCCTAAATGAGCAAGATCAAAAATATCGCTGTCCTAGGAACTGCACTCGCGCTCGGCGGGGCAGGCGTGTACACAGCCAATGAGCACATAAAATCCACGCTTGCAGAAGAAAAACGAATTCTTGCAGAACAACACAAAAAAGAAGAACTCAGTGTCGTAGTCCCCAGCGTCACACTTGGCAAGGGAGAGACAATACTCGAAGAGCACCTTTCATTGCGCCGGATTCCAGTCGAGTTTGTCCACAGTGATTCTGTGCGCGAAAGCAACTACGTAGAGGCACTGGGTCAACGCTTGCTTTATCCCGTCGAAGCGGGAAAGCCTCTGCTGTGGGCTCACTTAGAGCTCGGAAAAAACGGCACCTTTTCCTCCCTTCTAGAAAACGGTAGACGAGCACTGACGATCTCCGTCGACGAGATCAACTCTCTATCAGGCTTTTTGCAACCTGACGATAAAGTGGATCTTTTCTTAACCTATTCAAACAACGGTAATAGGACCACACGCTTACTCATGCAAAAACTAAGAGTGATCGCTACCGGCACCATGACGCGATCACCTGAAGATGGCTCACAGGCTACAACTAACTACGGCACACTCACGGTCGATGTGACTCCGCAAGAAGCAGAGCGCTTAATCTACGCGCAATCGGCTGGGTCTATTACGGCCACCTTACAGAACCCTGAATCAGCTCCCGAAACGATCAAGACGGCATCTACAAATATGAACAATCTGTTCGGCGAAAAACCTAAGAAGAAGCGCCGCGTCGTTCGAAAAAGAGACGGTATCGAATACATCATCGGAGGTGTGCGATGAGACACCTATTGAGATTCACTTTTTTCGCCGCTGCATTACTATACGCCACCTTTGCAGCCGCGGAGGTTGTCGATTTTAAATCGACCCCTGTCGATATGTTTGTCGGTGAGAGCAAAGTTTTCTCCGAGAAAAACGTCAAACGTATCGCGATAGGCGCGGGCAGATTGATCAAGGTGAAAGAACTGCCCAACCATAAACTAATGATTATTGCCAACGCACCTGGCAGCACGACGGTCCATGTTTGGTACAAAAACAAGGACTGGCAACCGCGCGCTTACAACATACGCATTAGCGAAAACGATCCGAGCACACGCGTGCGACAAGACAACATGGTGCGCTTTAAGGTGCGCTTGATCGAATTTCGCAAATCTCGACTAGACGAACTAGGCATCGATTGGGCAGAGAGTATCAATGGCCCTTCCGCAGCGGTGGCCGGCAGCCTAGTGAACAGCAACCTTTTTAGCGCCCCAATAGACGACGCCATTGGCAGCCTTCCCAACGCCATCAGCGGCTGGCACACCAGTGCTCGATTTGCTTCATCCATCACCTCTCGTATCAACTTCCTGGCCGCCAATGGCTCGGCAGCCACCATCGCCGAACCCACGTTAATTTGCCTAAACGGTGGAGAGGCTGACTTCCATGCTGGAGGGCAACTACCCTTACCCAGCACCAACGAAAATGGGTCGGTCTCGGTCGAATACAAGCCTTACGGTATTCGCCTGAGCGTCAAGCCAACTGTCAGCGACACCGGCATCATTGACACCGTCGTCACAACCGAAGTCAGTGAAGTCGATTCAGCCGTTTCCGTCGAGAACATCCCTGGCTTGATCACACGTAACACAACCACCCGCGTACAAGTGCAGAACGGAGACACGATAGTCTTGGCGGGCCTTCTCAGCGAGCGTATAGGCAGAGACTCATCCTCTGTTCCCGGGCTTGGCAAATTACCGCTGGTGGGGAAACTCTTCTCCAACGAACGCACACAGCACGAAAAAACTGAGCTGGTCATGTTTCTCACACCAGAGGTAGTCCACAGCGGAAACTACCAAGAAAACACCACTGCCACCGACAGACTGCAGCTACAGCAAGAGCGACTCCAGTCTTATCGCGACAAAATCAGCAACAACTTGGTGGATTGAGCCATGTTTAGAGTCTACTACCAAGCCGAAGGCGCCGACCGTTTGATGTTCAATGCAGACGAGCAGAGCTGCACAATTGGCAAAAGCCGCGAATGTGATATCCCACTCAAGGGTTGGCGTGCAACCAAGCACCACGCCACCATCGAGTTGCGAGACAGTGGTCTTTGGATCGTGGACCACGGCTCTACTACCGGCACCTGGGTAAACAAAGAACGAGTAGTGGAACACGGACCACTGCATTTCACCGACGAAATTGTCGTTGGCACGACAGAACTCACCGTTCAAGTAGACGAAGCAAAGCTCCAAGCGGCTAAGCAAGAAATTCCCATTCAATCGCTGGGAGCAGCAAATACAGAAGAAGTGACTGCGCCAAAGCGCAAGATCGATCCCACATCACAGCTCGAACTCAAATGGCGCCAATTGATTCACCAGCAACTCTTAGCCCAAATGGATCTGCGCCGCAAAGACTTGCACGAGATGAACGACGAGGCGGTCAAAGCCGAAACCAAACAACTGCTCGACGAAATTCTCTACCAACGTAGAGACGAAATACCCGCAGAGATAGACAAAACACAGCTTGAAAAAGCCGTTCTCGACGAGGCCGTTGGGCTCGGCCCCATTGAAGATTTGATCCGTGATGATGACGTCACCGAGATTATGGTCAACCGCTTTGACGAAGTATACGTCGAGCGTGCAGGCCAGCTAACGCTCAGCGACTACAACTTCAGTAACGACGGCGCTGTGCGTGCCGTCATTGACCGCATCATCAGCCCGCTGGGCCGTCGTATAGACGAGAGCAGCCCCATGGTCGATGCACGCCTCAAAGACGGCTCGCGTGTGAATGCCATCATTCCCCCGCTGGCACTAAAAGGCTCCTGCCTAACCATCCGCAAATTCGCCAAAAAACGTCTCTACGCGCATGACTTAATCAAGTTCGGATCCATGAACGAAGAAATGGCAACCTTCTTGGAGTTTGCCGTGCGCAATCGCAAGAACATCATTGTTTCTGGGGGAACCGGCACCGGTAAAACAACACTGCTGAATGTCTTGTCAAACTTCATCCCAGACAGCGACCGCATCCTCACCATCGAGGACGCCGCTGAACTCCGGCTATCGCAACCAGATCTGGTCTCGCTCGAAGCCCGTCCACCCAACGTCGAGGGCCGAGGTGCAGTCACCATACGCGACCTCGTCAAAAATGCCCTGCGCATGCGCCCTGATCGTATTATTGTCGGCGAGTGCCGCGGCGGTGAGGCATTGGACATGCTGCAAGCCATGAACACCGGCCACGACGGCTCACTGACCACCGCACACGCCAACACCCCCCGCGACGCCCTATCTCGCCTGCAAGTCATGGTACTGATGGCGGGCATGGACTTGCCCATCGGTGCCATCCGCGAACAGATCACCTCGGCAGTGGACATCATCGTGCAGCAGAAGCGCTTTGCCTGTGGCGCGCGTAAAGTCACCCACATCACCGAGATCACCGGTATAGAAAGCGGCAACATTCAGATGCAGGACATCTTTCGCTTTGTGCAAGACGGTCTAGACGAAAACAAACGCGTCATCGGAAATTTCGCCCCTACCGGCTTCATCCCCGAGTTCTGCGAAGAGCTCAACAGCGTCGGCATCAACATAGACACCAACCTGTTCCAGAAGGGAGCCCCGATTCATGTCTAACAACATGCCGCTGATCTTTGCACTGGGCTTCATACTCATCACCGTGTTTGCTTGGTACAGCATTACACTGGGTGAGCGCTTGTTGGCGCGCTATCGGCAACGCTTTGAAAGCGACACCGAAGACGAGCTCGGCGGCATGTATGTTTTCACCGACAGCAAAAAACTGTTCGCTTACTACGCCTGTGGGCTGATTGCAGTACCGGCATTTATCTACCTGCTAAGCACCAACGCCACCTACACCGTCATTGCCTTTCTGTTGGTGCTGGCCTCCCCCAAAGTTGTCATCTGGAAGCTACGCAAACGCTGGCTCACCGAACTTGAGTTCGCGTTACCCGATGCGCTGGTGCAAATGGCCGGCTCCATGCGGGTGGGCAGCAGCTTGATGGGCTCTATCGAAGCCATGGTCAACGAGACTAAAGGCCCTCTCGCCAAGGAGTTCGAACAGCTGCTGAAAGAATGCAAGGTTGGAATGTCCCTGGAAGACGCCCTCGCCAACCTCGACGCCCGAGTGCCCTCAGAGAACCTCTCACTGGTGATAGCTGCCACCAACATATCCAAAGAAGTCGGCGGCAACCTAGGCGAAACCTACGAGCGCATGGGCGAGATGTTACGCCAGAAGCTCACCCTCGAGACCCGCATCGACGCACTCACGGCGCAGGGGCGCATGCAGGGTGTAGTGGTCGGTCTGCTACCCATAGCCATCTGCTTAGTGATGTTCCAGATGGAACCCCACACCATGAGCTACCTCACCACCAGCCTGTTCGGCTGGATCACCATGCTGATCATCGCCGTCCTGCTGGGCATGGGCGGGTTCATGATTCGCAAAATCGTCAACATCGACGTCTAGGAGGCACAAATGAACATCCTGATCGCCGCTTCCTTTGTTGGACTCTCCATCTTTTTACTCATCTGGAATTTCTACCAAATGTTCTCCGTGCTTCCCTCAGAAGACCGGAGTCACCTAGACAGACCACCCAAGGGGTTTTGGATGGCCTGGCCGCTGGTGCGTTTTGGTGTGTACTGGTCAGCACCCTTGTTGTCCAGGGGCTACCGAATAAACACCTTGGCCAAGCTGCGTCGAGCAGGGCATGACTTCAGCCTAGGGCCAGAGCAGTTTTTTGCGGGTAAACTCGTCGCAGCTCTGATCGGCCTGCTCTTTGGCTTTAGCCTGCAGCAAATGCTTGGCCAACCTATCCCAGCCATTTTGCTGGTGTGCGCCCTTGTGGGCTTTGCCTACCCCGATATCTGGCTGAAAGAAACCATTCAGACGCGTGAGAAACGCATTTTTCGCGACCTGCCCTACTACCTAGATATCATCACCTTGTCGGTAGAGAGCGGAACCAACCTCATCACCGCCTTCTCCTATTCGGTTCAGAAGTCTCCCGCATCCCCACTGCGTGACGAATTTAAGCGAGTACTGCGCGATATCCGCGCGGGAAAACCCCGCTCAGAGTGCCTGCGAGAATTCGCAGATCGAGTGCAAATGCCGGCCATTGACAACCTAGTTTCCAGCTTAATACAAGCCGAAAAAGTAGGCTCAAGCCTAGGGCCGATTCTTCGTGCGCAAGCCGAACAACGACGCAACGAGCGTTTTCTAAAAGCCGAAAAGCTGGCCATGGAGGCTCCTGTAAAACTTCTCGGCCCACTGGTGATGTTTATCTTCCCCACCACATTTATCGTGCTGGGTTTTGTCTTAATCGTCAAAGCCGCCACCAGTGGCGTACTCAACATACCCATGCTCAGCTGGGCACTGAACTGGCCCGGATAGGCACTGACCCAATCACATTGGAAACCATGACATGCGACTCAACGCGATGAACAACCTAAAACTCACGGCCATGCTAGCTGGACTGCTGATGCTCGGTGGCTGCGAGCAAACCAACCAGCTTCCGGCCGACAGCAAAATTAGCGTGTTCCCTACCGATGTTCAGTGGAACATTGGCAACCGCACAACCTGCAACCTGGTAGAAGGCCCATTTAACGACCAACAAGTTCAACTCTCTTTAGTTGACGCGGACAATCTTCCTCTCATTCAAGCACCGCTGACAGTGAGCCTTGATCTCTCTGAAAGCTCCAGCAATGGTGCGGCCGTACTCGGCCTTTACGATGACCTGAACGGCGACGGACTCTACCAACACGACGAGTTGGTATCAGACAACACCCGAGCTGCCTACGCCACCCACACCGACAGCAGGTCAGGCGTCAAGCGCTTGATGGTTCGGGTCAACCTCAGCTGCCCGTACCGAGGCAGCCTGTACGCCTTCGCGGGAAACACAGGAACCCTGCTCAGTGTAAACGTGATTAACGACGACACCACGACGACAACTGACCCTGACGACACCGCAACCAATTCTGACACTGACACTGACACTGACACTGACACTGACACTGATACGGAATCGCAAACATGAGCCAGGCAGTGCAATACCTGGCGCCTAACGGAGAGAAAATCAACATCGTCCGCGCTCAGCGCTTCGCACATCGACTCGTCGGCCTACTGTGCAAGCAATCAATGGATTATCAAGAAGGATTGTACTTTGATCGATGCAACGCGGTGCACACCTGGGGCATGCGGTTCGACATCGACCTCGTATACCTAGACAAAGCCGGGAAAATTGTGGAAATAGTCTCAGCGCTAAAACCATGGCGCTTTAACCGAAACAGCAAGGCAGATTCTGTTCTAGAGCTGGCCGCGGGCGCAGCCCACAAACACAAAC
>JBMYWE010000091.1:0-8328 GCA_049607125.1 Granulosicoccaceae bacterium
TCACCGATGAGACCAAACTGATTTCAGTGATGCACGTCAACAACGAGATAGGCGTAGTACAAGACGTGGCCAAGATAGGTGCTATTGCCCGAGAGCGCGGTGTGCTCTTTCATGTAGATGCCGCGCAGAGTGCGGGCAAGCTACCCCTAGATATGCACGCACAGCAGATAGATCTACTCTCTATTTGTGCCCACAAGTTTCACGGCCCCAAAGGGGTGGGGGCGCTGTGTGTGCGTCGCCGCCCGCCTCTTCGCATCGGGGCGTTGCAGCTCGGTGGTGGTCACGAACGCGGTTTGCGCTCCGGCACTTTGCCCACGCATCAGCTGGTGGGTTTAGGTGAAGCTTGTCGCCTTGCCCGCCTGAGCATGGCCGAAGAAATGCCAAGGCTACGCACCCTGCGTGACGGACTCTGGCAGGCGCTACAACAAATACCCGGTGTGCTGCTCAATGGCAGCATGCAGCATCGCGTCGCGGGCAACCTCAATATCTGCGTCGATGGTGTCGAGGGTGAGAGTTTGGTCACGGCATTGCGCAGCATTGGCGTCTCCAGCGGCTCGGCCTGCACCAGTGCTAGCCTCGAGCCTTCGCACGTGTTGCGAGCCCTGGGCCGAAGCCCCGAGCAGGCGCAAGCATCCTTGCGGGTCAGTTTTGGGCGCTTTAATACCGAGCAAGATATTTCGACAGCCAGCGCAGACATTCAGCAAGCGGTGCAACGGCTTCGGCAGATGGCTCCCAGCTAATGGCCCACAGTACGCAAGTATTGCAACGCTTCCTGCAGCCGCGCTATGTACAGATGCAAGAGCCGCTAGCCGTGGGTGGTGCGGGCTCGCGTCTAGCTGGCGCGCAGGTGGAGATACACTTGGGTGTAGTACACGGAATATTGCAAGCTCGGTTCAGAGCCTATGGCTGTCCAGCCACTATCGCCAGCGCCGATTGGCTGGCAGAGCAGCTCGATGGCCTTGCCATCGACGCTCCCAGACCCGACCGACATAGTATTATGCGAGCGCTCGATCTCGGCCCGGCGAGGCAGCATTGCGCCGCATTGGCGGTGGAGGCAATGGACGCGGCCTTTACCGCATTAAAAACAAATACATGAAGAGCCAGTCACTGGCTCACAACAAATTGGGAAACAACAATGACAAACAACGATATTTTGCGCCGCGTGCGTTATATCTTCGACTATAACGACGAAAAAATGATGGCGTTGTTTGCCTTGGCAGGACTCGAAACCAGCCGAAGCGATGTCAGTGCCTGGCTCAAAAAGCCGGAAGATGAAGGCTTCGCCGCATTGGGAGATATAGAACTCGCCACTTTTTTAGATGGGTTTATTGTAGAAAAACGTGGTCCTAAAGATGGCGAAAAACACAAGCCTGAGACTGAGATCAACAACAACATTGTCTTTCGCAAGCTTAAAATTGCCTTGGATCTAAAAGCCGAAGACATTCTCGACCTATTGACCTCAGTCGATAGCAGTATTAGCAAGCACGAGCTGAGTGCCTTTTTTCGAAAGCCGGGGCACAAGCACTACCGTGCCTGTAACAATCAGTTGCTTCGAAACTTTCTGAAAGCTGTACAATTGCGTGAAAGACCCAGCTCGCCGTGGACCGAGAGTTAATTGGGTGCGCGAAGTTGAAATCAGCCGGGAACCGGTAGAGCTCTATAAAATACTGAAGTTCGAAGGCTTGATGCCCAGCGGAGCCGAAGCAAAGAGAGTGATTAGCGAGGGCTTAGTGCAAGTCAACGGGGAGACCGAGCTGCGCAAACGTCGTAAGATAATCTCTGGTGATGTGATTAGCTTTCAGGATGAAACGCTAAAAATATTTAAATCCGTGTTGTAGAACCTAAAATACCCACCATGCGGCTTAGCTTTTATCGATGGTTGTTCGTCATTGGCTTTTTTTCGGCAGTGATTGTCGGGCCTCTACACGCTGAGGAAATTGAGCAATGGCGAGCGCTAACACTGGATAACGACTTATTTCTGGGCGATGACAGCGGTTATACCAACGGGTTGTTTTATTCCGGTTTTGCCATGGACCGAGGGGAGGATGCACTCGCGGGTTTCTTGTTGAAGCCGATGTTGTGGACGCTGCCGAAGACGGCGGTGCAGAATCGAGCCACAGCATTTAGCTGGGGGCAAATGCTCGGAACGCCTAACGACATCTCTTTGGCTGATCCGCCGTTGGACGAACCGCCCTACGGTGCTTTGCTGTTCTACTCCAAGAGCTATGTGCAGGTGGAGCAAAATACGGCAGACATGATCACCACAACAATTGGATTGGTGGGTCCTTCTGCTCTAGGGGAGCCAGCGCAGTCTTTTGTGCATAAATTAACGGGCTCCGAACCGCCCATGGGGTGGCATACGCAAATTCGCGACGAAGTTGTCTTTGGGTTTTCACGAGGCTGGCTCTGGCGTAATTGGGTGGCCCCCAGTGATCAGGCAGACATTCTCTCCTTGGTTGATATTGAGCTGGGCACGATCAAAATTGAAGTAAATGGCGAGCTCATGTGGCGCTACGGAGTGGGTTTGTCACGTAGCTTCGCTACACCATTGTTGGCCTCCAATCGAGCCAGCAATCCGCTGGCGGTAGACCACGGCTGGTATGTCTTTGCCAGCTTGCAAGCTGGTTCGAGGCTCAGGCATATTCTTGTTGATGGCAACAATTTTAAAGACAGTCGGTCATTGGATTACAAGCACGAGTATGTCGGTTTTTCAGTGGGTGCAACACATGCTTGGTCTAATGCCGCCTTGACCTTTGCCATGAGTAATTCCAGTGTTCTGCAAGAGCTGGATGACGATCAACTAGACAACGTAACGCAGTTCGGTAGTCTAACGTTCGCCTGGCGCTTGGACCCGGCGCGCATGGGCCAGAGCAGTTGGCCGTTCGAGTCTGAAGAAGCGCGCGATGAACGTCGCCGATAACTCCCACGCGCTATTGTATGAGCATTGGGGCAAATCTAATTGAGGGTGCTGCGGTCATTGCGCATTGACTAAGTGACGCCAAGCTCTGACAATTTTGCTAAACAGTGTTGGGCAGAATCAAATGCAGTCTAAAAAATCACTCCTAGATCGCGTGGCCGAGTGGATCTCTGGGCGGCTGACTGCGCAGAGTTCTGGGTACGAGCCCTACACACCCTCGAACCCCGACGTCCTGGAAAATACCTTGTTGCCCGGTGACATTATTCTGGTTGAGGGTAACCAAAAGGTGTCCGCGGCGATTAAATACCTCACGCAATCAACCTGGTCACACGCGGCACTCTATGTCGGAGATGCATTGCCTGAAGTGAAGGGAGAAGAGCGGCCGCAGTTAGTTGAAGTTAATTTGGGTGAGGGCTGTGTGGGGGTGCCTTTGGCCAAATACCAGAGCTACAACACGCGCATATGTCGCGCGCAAGGTCTGAGCGCAGAGGACAGAGCGGCCGTGGTGGAATTTATGGTTGGCAAGCTCGGGGTGAGATACGATATGCGCAACATCATCGACTTGGCGCGATACCTTTTCCCCACGCCACCGGTGCCGATTCGCTGGCGGCGCAAGATGCTCGCCTTTGGCTCGGGTGATCCAACGCGAGCAATTTGCTCCACGCTGATTGCGCAGGCCTATCAGTCTATCAAATACCCCATTTTGCCCGACGTCAAAACACTAGAGCGTTGTGCCGATGGTCAGTGCAGTACGTACGTGCGCAGCGAGATATTACACATCCGGCACTACTCGCTTTTTGTACCTCGAGATTTCGATTTATCGCCTTATTTCAGGATTGTAAAGCCCACCATTGAACAAGGTTTTGATTACACCCAATTGCATTGGGCCGATCGCTCGATTTCGCAGGGATAGATCTTTACGCGCTTTGTAGTAGGCACAGAGCTGCTTGCTTGGCGGCCAAAGCGGCTTGCGGGTCGTTGTGCATTTGGGCGTTGACAATGGCTCCATCGCTGAGCAGAGCAAGCATCATGGCTTGCTGATCTCTTAAGTCTTTATTCTCAGTGCGCAGGCTTTCTCGAATTAACGCCCGCATATCCAGTTTATGTTGGGCCGCCAAACGGTGCACGGGATGTTCAGTGTGTAAAAATTCACTGCTGGCTTTGATGAAGTTGCATCCAAAAAAATCATCCGATTGAAACCACTGAAATAAAAAATCAAACAGAGCGAGTACTGGCTGATCTTGAGCTGAGGCTTTCGCTATGACCTGCCGGGCTCCCTCGTAAACCTGTTTCTGTCTGCGCTCCAGCACAGCAATGACAAGTGCGTCTTTGCTGCGAAAATGCTTATAAAGCGTGGCTTTTGAAACCCCCGACTCGCTCAGAATTCGGTCTATGCCAGTGGCGTGATAGCCGTGCTGGTTAAATAACCGATGGGCGGTTTCAATCAGTAGTTCACGACGGGGTTGGGCGTGCATTGAAAGAGCATCCGATGGTTAGCTGAACGAGAGTATAGCGAAAACCTGTTGACGTGGACAGATCTGTTCACTAGTATTCTTCGCGAGTAGACAGATCTGTCTACCTTTCAATGAAAGTTTGCAGAGGAGTTCTAACGTGTGTAGCAGCGAGCAGGACAGCATAAGTCAGGCGACACAAGGTATTCATCATCTCGGGCTCAGCGTGCCAGATATTGGCGAAACCAAAGACTTTTTTATTCAGATGCTGGGTTTTCAGCAAGTGGGTGGGAAGCCTGACTACCCTGCGGTGTTTGTCAGCGACGGCGCAACCATGCTGACTTTGTGGCAGTTGGACAGCGAAGGCGGCACGGTCTCTTTTAATCGACGAAAGAATGCAGGTCTGCATCATTTCGCACTCAAGGTGGGTAGCATTGAAGCCTTGCAAGCTCTGCATGCTCGGTTGGTTGGCAATGGCGCAGTGGAAGTAGAGTTTGCCCCCGAAGCGCTGGGAGACAGTGACTTGCAGCACATGATGTGTTTTATACCTGGCGGTGTGCGCGTCGAATTTATTTCCGCTTAGGCCAAACCTCCATACACTTCATAGCAAAAGGAAATCATCATGGGCGAAAGTACAGAACCAGAGCTCGCTTTTCATCGGGGCGAGCGGGCGATTCAGGCAAGGCTCGGTGTTGAACGCAAAATGTCAGGCATTGGTTTACGCGCCATACGTGACACTATGCCCGATCAACACCGAATTTTCTTTGCGCAACTGCCCTCTATGTACATCGCTACAGCAGATAGCAACGGTGATATTTGGGCGAGCGTGTTACACGGCGAACCGGGCTTTGTGTATTCACTCAACCCGAATATAGTGCGAATAAATGCAAAGCCGCTGCCGCTAGATCCTCTCTATGGCGCGGTGGCAAATGGTGCAGATTTGGGATTACTGGGCATCGAACTGTCCACCCGGCGGCGCAATCGCCTAAATGCAAACGTGGTGACGGTGGATGACTCAGGCATTGAATTGCAGGTAAAGCAAAGCTTCGGTAATTGCCCGAAATACATTCAACGCCGTGAAACAACGGGAGCTAAATCCGATCAGGCCCCTATTCGGCACGACAGCGATAAACTAACACCGGAGTCAGAGTCCATCCTGAGCAGTGCAGATACACTTTTTATTGCCAGTGGATTTGATGACGGCGCGGGGAAGGGTAATCGAGGATTTGATGTTTCACATCGTGGTGGGCAACCTGGATTTATCCAACAACAAGATGAACAGAACTTGTGGATACCCGATTATGCAGGTAATAATTTTTTCAATACCTTTGGTAACCTGCAGCTAGATCCGCGTGCTGGCTTACTCGTGCCCGATTTCATACAGGGTCAGTTATTGTATTTAAGTGGAGAGGCCTGTGTGCACTGGGCAGAAGATGCCGCACTTCCGATAACGGGAGTCCCGCGGGCGTTGCAGTTTAGCGTTAGGCGCGTTGTGCGGATAGAGCACGCCCTGCCACAGCAATGGGTATTGCAAGAATACTCTCCCTTCGCTGAACTCTATCAAGTCTGATTGATACAATTGGTGGAGTCCATGAGTGAATACGGTGATGCTTTGTTGTGTTCTGATCTTGGGTACTCTGTCGGCTCCCAGTGGCGGATGCGAGTGGTTATCGCGAGCTAACAACTAGTCGTTATTTAATGTGCTTCAGCGCTTTTTTTCCAAATTCCTCGAAAGAAGGCTGTCGGGTTGTTGTATAGATAACACATATTGACTTTACTAGACGATCGGTCTAAATTGTCTAGGAATGTAGTTAACACACCTAGTGCTATGAGTGCCTTGCCAAAAGTACAGCGTCGAAGAGGGCGCCCACGTAAAGAAGATGCCTGTTATGGAGAAACTCGCGAGCTGTTACTCAAAGCGGGCGTCTCTAGACTGACCGAGAAAGGGTTTTCTGCCACAGGTATCGATGAAATTCTGAAAAGCGTGGATGTGCCCAAAGGCTCTTTTTATCACTACTTTAAAAGTAAGGAGGCATATGGTTTGGCGCTTATTGATCAGTACGCACGATATTTTGATGAAAAGCTAAGAACAATATTGCGCAACCAAACTCGTACCCCGCTGCAAAGGCTGCGCGACTTCGTAGATGATGCAGAAAGTGGCATGCAAAAACACGATTTTAAGCGTGGCTGCCTGGTGGGGAACTTGGGGCAAGAGATGGGGGCTTTGCCCGTATCATTCAGAGCCCAGTTAATCGGTGCCTTCCACAACTGGGAGGCTCAGATATCTGCTTGTATTAAAGCAGGTCAAGAGGCGGGCGAAATACGGGCTGAGATTGACCCTGCTCAAATGGCTGAATATTTCTGGATTGGTTGGGAAGGCGCCGTTTTACGTGCCAAGCTAGAGCAATCTCATCGTCCGCTGCGGGTATTTTCCGAGAATTTTTTTGCGAGCATCCAACGCTAATTTTTATTTGCCATAAATTAGACGATTGGTCTAAAAGAGTGGGTTCCACCTCTGCGATTTCAAAATAAGAGTCTGAGCCAACCAATGCGGACTCAAGGGAGAGATAGATTTGATAAATAGCCCAGATAAAAAGCTGCCGGGCGGGCCGCTATCGGGGATCACGGTACTGGATTTTTCAAGAGTTCTAGCCGGGCCTTATTGCACTATGGTGTTAGCGGACCTAGGGGCGCGCGTTATTAAAATAGAAAAGTTTGGTAGTGGTGATGACACGCGGGCTTTCCCTCCGTTTGTGGATGCAGAAAGCGCGTACTTCATGTGTTTCAATCGGGGCAAAGAGAGCATTGTGCTCGATATCAAGTCACCTCGTGACCGTGATCTACTAGAGCGTCTGCTTGACACATCCGACGTGCTAGTAGAGAACTTCCGTCCCGGAGTTATGGAACGCTTGGGCTATGGTCCCGAGCGCCTTGCAAAAACTCATCCGCACCTGATTTATACCTCGATTTCTGGATTTGGCCACTCAGGGCCCATGGCGGAGTTGCCTGGCTATGACATGGTGGTCCAAGCGATGGGTGGAGTGATGAGTTTAACGGGCTGGCCAGGTGAGCGACCCGCAAGAGTGGGAACTAGCTTCGGAGACTTGGGGGCGGCGCTATTTGGCGTAATAGGGATTGTGTCGGCCTTGTATAAACGTACCAAGAATGCACAAGGCGAGCGGGTGGATATCGGCATGTTGGACTGCCAAGCGGCGCTCATGGAAACAGCCATCGCTCGCTACGATGTCGAGAATAAAGTGCCGACCAGAACCGGAGATTGTCACCCCTCTCTGGCTCCGTTTGAAACGTTTCAGGCAGCCGACGAGCGACTGGTGATCGCAGCGGGAAATGACCACTTGTTTCTGCTTATGTCGGACGCGCTTGAGGCACCTGAACTCGCTTTAGACCCTATTTTTGCCAGCAATGACCTTCGGGTCAAAAATCGCCCGATGATGGTTTCTGCCATCGAGAAGATAACAAAGACAAAACCGGTTAAGCATTGGTTGGATCTATTGAATGAGGCCGGCGTACCGTGTGGGCCAGTAAATTCGATAGACCGCTTGTTAGATCATCCGCAGCTATTGTCGCGAAATATGATCGTGAAAGTCGAAGGTGCGGCGAGTATACCGATTCGCACGGCCGGTAATCCGATCAAGCTCTCGAATTACCAAGACATAGACCCTGGCTGTGCATTGAGGGCGCCAGGGCTCAACGAACACAGAGAGAGTATTCTCGCTGAGGCCTTGGCCGAATCTGAGTGCTACGCGCCTACCCATCAAGTGAACCTCCATGAGGAGACTGATCCGAATTCTCCTTGGGCTGCGATATCTCAACAGAACTGATCCGACTCAAAATTAAGAGACCAATATGACAACCTCCAAAGCTGCTGGCAAAGCCAATACAACCCGTGTCGAAAACAAAAAAAGCGTGACCAATCCAAAATATAGTGAAACTCAAAGT
>JBMYWE010000092.1:0-3506 GCA_049607125.1 Granulosicoccaceae bacterium
TCTCCGCCATGAGCTTTGGCGCCCTCAGCCCAAATGCTGTTCGGGCGCTAAACGGCGGGGCGAAGCTCGGCAATTTTGCCCACAACACGGGTGAGGGCGGGTTGAGCCCCTATCATCGCGAAGAGGGCGGTGACTTGATCTGGCAAATTGGTACTGGGTATTTTGGCTGTCGCCTGCCTGAGGGTGGTTTTTGTGCTGATCGCTTCGCCGAAACAGCCCAACTCGATCAAGTGAAGATGGTAGAGATCAAGCTCTCTCAGGGGGCCAAACCCGGTCACGGCGGGATTCTTCCGGCTGCTAAAAACACAGCCGAAATCGCCTCCATTCGTGGTGTAACCGCTGGCGAAGACGTACTCTCGCCACCTACCCATAGTGCCTTTGGCGATGCTCCATCGATGATGCGATTTGTCGCTCAATTGCGCGAGCTCAGTGGCGGTAAGCCCATCGGCATTAAACTGTGCGTGGGTCAACCCGAAGATATCGTTCGACTCTGTCGTGGCATGCTGGAAACCGACAGCTGGCCCGATTTTATTACGGTGGATGGCGGCGAGGGAGGCACCGGGGCAGCACCGCTGGAATTTAGCAATTCGGTAGGTATGCCGCTGCGCGAGGCGCTGGCACTAGTGGACGACTGCCTGTGCGGTTTTGGCCTGCGTAAGAAGGTCAAAATTATCGCCGCTGGACGTATGTTTACGGCATTTCACATGGCTCGCAACTTAGCTCTGGGAGCAGACGCTTGTTACAGCGCCCGGGCCATGATGCTCGCGCTTGGGTGTGTGCAATCCCTGTTGTGCAACACCAACGAGTGCCCGACGGGCATCGCCACCCAGGACAGGCACCTTGTAGACGGGCTAGTCGTGGAAGACAAGCGCCAGCGGGTGGCACGCTATCATGAAGAAACCGTGCAGGCGCTGGCCGAGCTGGTGGGGGCTGCTGGCTTGCATTATCCGGCTCAGCTGCAGCGCGCACACATCTATAGGCGCGTCTCGCAAGCACAGGTACTCAGCTTTGCTGATATCTTTCCACCGGTGGTGAGCGGCAGTTTTGTCAGCGACGAAGTCCCCGAGCGCTACACTCGGCTAGTGCAGCAGAGCTAGTGGTCAATTGTGGCGCCACCGCCCGGCTATTGCGCTAGAATGAGCGTTTTCGCGATCGTTGGGCTAGCGTCGGGCCAGAACGAGGTGTTTATCACTGTGTGACCTTAATTCTCGCTCTATTTCTTGTCCCGGTGTCGTTGAAAATCTACCCGGTGTCACCGCTGATGATGATCGTCGAGCGGTTCAGTAACGGGCCATCGCCCATGGAGAAGTCAGACAGTGTTTGACAGTTTTTACGCCCGACTAGAGGTGCTCGATAGCCAGTGCGAACAAAACCCCTTGGCGGGTCGTCGTCTGGGTTTAGAAAAAGAATCCCTGCGCTATGACGAGGATGGGGTGATCTCACAGCTTGATCACCCGCGCGTACTGGGTTCCTCAATGACTCACCCCTACATCACCACCGACTACGGTGAGGCGCTGATGGAGTTTGTCACCCCGGCCTTCGAAAACGCCAGCGACACCCTAGATTTCCTTCGCGATCTGCATACCTATGTGTATCAGCATATCGGTAGTGAAAACCTCTGGGCCACCAGCATGCCCTGTGTGCTCGATGGAGAGGAGAGTGTCCGTATAGCCGAATTCGGCAGCAGTAACTTGGGCAAAATGAAAACCGTCTACCGGCGTGGTTTGGGCCATCGCTATGGCAAGACAATGCAAGTGATCGCCGGGGTGCACTACAACTACTCCTACCCCGAGCACTTCTGGAAAAGGTTGCAAGCTCAGTACAACAACCCAGAGCCGCTACAAGACTTTATCAACACGCACTACATGGGGCAGGTACGCAACCTGCAACGCTACGGCTGGTTGTTGCTGTACTTGTTTGGCGCTTCACCTGCTGTGTGCAAGAGCTTTGTTGGCGACGCTCCCACCCAACTGCAAGCATTGGACTTAGTGACTTTGCACGAACCCTATGGCACTAGTTTGCGCATGGGCGATATCGGCTACCGCAACAAAAAAGACGAAAGTGCCAGTGCTCGTGCCGACTACAGCAGTGTCGAACAATATGTGCAGAGTTTGCGCGAAGCGATCAGCAAGCCGCAACCTGAGTATGCCGACATTGGCGCAGGGATGGACGACCCCTGGCAGCAGCTCAACAGCAATTTGCTGCAAATTGAAAACGAATATTACAGCACCACCCGACCCAAGCAGATCACTGAGAAGCTAGAAAAGCCAAGCACGGCTCTTGCCAGGCGTGGGGTGGCCTACGTTGAGTTGCGTTCACTCGACGTCAATCCCTACGCGCCAAACGGCATCGACGAAAACACTATCTTGTTTGTCGAATGTTTTATGTTGTTTTGTCTGTTGCTCGAGAGTCCGGCGATCTCAGCGGAGGAGCGGGCGAAAATTGATCTCAACTTTATGGCGGTGGCGCATAACGGTCGTGACACAGAGCAGTGTTTGCACTGTGCTGATGGCGGCTTCAGACCAGTGAATCAAGCAGCGAAGGCCTTGGTGGAAGCGTGTGCCTCGGTGGCAGCTACACTCGACTGCGCCGAGAGTGGTGGCAAATACAAGCGGGCCGTGCAGGCGCAGATGGCCTGCGTCGAAGATCCGCAGCTGACGCTTTCAGGTCGAATACTGAACGAGATGCGCGAGCGTGACGAGAGCTTTTTCGAATTTGCCGAGCGCAAATCCATGGAGCACCGAGAGTGCCACTTAAAACGCGACTTGCCCTCAGAACGCAGCGAGGCCTGGGATAAACTCGCACGAGAATCTCTGCAACAGCAGGCGGAGATGGATGCGAAAGAGCAGGTGTCTTTTGAGCAGTTTATCGCCGACTATATGGCGAGCGAATAATGTGTGGCTGGAGTGAATGATGGATTTTGAGCGCCAAGCATCTTGTCAGGATCCACGCGAATCGACAGCGCTGTTGCCCGTGTCGCAAGCTCGTGCGCTCTTACAGCAGCGTCTCGATGTTGTTGAGGGCAACGAGAAGCTACCTATAGAACGTGCGCTCGGTCGCGTACTGGCGGTAGATGTGATCTCGCCCATCGACGTGCCCAACCACACCAATGCAGCGATGGATGGCTTTGCATTGGCCGCCAGTGCCCTACCGTCAGCTGGTGAAACAGTGTGGCTAGATGTGGTGGGTGAAGCCTGGGCGGGCAGGCCCTGGTCGGGTAGTTTGAACGGTGCAGAAGCCGTCAAGATAGCCACTGGCGCAGTAATGCCCACTGGGGCGGATACGGTTGTGATTGTGGAGCATACGCAAAGCGATGGCCAGCGTGTGTTGATCGGCGACGATACCCAGCCAGGTCGTAATGTACGTCATGCCGGAGAAGACTTGCGCCGTGGTGAAGTGGTGTTTAGATCGGGCACATCCTTGAGCGCTGCGGAAATCGGTCAGTTGGCTTTGTTGGGCTTGGCGCAAATATGCGTTAAGCGCAAGCTTAAAGTGGCTGTCTTCAG
>JBMYWE010000092.1:3516-3852 GCA_049607125.1 Granulosicoccaceae bacterium
TGATAGCAATCGCTACACATTATGTGCCTTACTTGAGCGCTTGGGTGTGGATGTTTTGGACTATGGCGTTGTGGTCGACACAGCCGAGGCCACACGCGATGTGTTCGAGCGTGCGTCTAAAGAAGCTGATGCCGTTATCAGTTCCGGCGGCGCATCGGTGTCCGATGCCGATCATGTCAGCCGTACCTTGGGTGTACTGGGTGAAGTCGCCTTTTGGCGTTTGGCCATGCGACCCGGCAGACCACTGGCGTGCGGCAAGGTGGGCGATGCGCTGTTTTTTGGCCTACCCGGAAACCCAGTTGCCGTAATGGTAACTTTCTATCAGTTTGTGCAGCC
>JBMYWE010000092.1:3862-8324 GCA_049607125.1 Granulosicoccaceae bacterium
TTAAGACATATGATGGGCATGACAGTGACAGAGCCGCTGTTGTTTAAAGCGCGATGTGAAACTCCGTTGCGCAAAACGCGTGGCCGAGTAGAGTATCAAAGAGGAATTCTCTGCCCTGATACTGACGGTCAGATGACGGTGCGAACTACGGGTAAACAAGGTGCGGGGCGCATTAGCTCAATGACCGACGCAAACTGTTTTATCGTACTGCCGCCAGATTTGGCAGAAGTAGTACAGGGAGATTTGGTTGACGTGCAACCGTTCGAAGGACTGGTGTAGTGGTCTATCGTATATGTGCGCGGTGCGCTTTTCTTATGTTGATGTGGGCAGTCGCGGTGACGGGATGTCTCTCTCGCAAGGTCGCTGAATTCCCAATTGACGCCTGAGTGGCATGTTAGTTGTTTGAAATTGATGTGTAGCTGTGGCTAAGCTCCATCAACCATTTGAGCCCGCAGGCAGATTTTGAATCGCTAGTCGCGGGTAAGAGACACCAAAGTATGAATCTTCGATTGCTAAGTTTATCAGCCGCGGCAGCGTGCATCTCACTGCTGAGCGCCTGTCAGTCCACGACGCCTCTGACTACACCGAGCGGAGAAGGCTCGACTGAGCGCGCCAGCGTGGCCGAGATGGGTGGAAACCTCTTTCGGGCCGTCGAAGAGCACGTGCGATCACAGGGAAGCATTCTCGATGAGACACCTCACCAAACCGCCTACACCGATCTGAACAACGACGGTATGGTGGATGTATTGCTGATGCTCAACTCTCCAGAGTGGTGTATTGGTGAAAGTTGCACCATGATGATTTTTGAGGGTACGACAACAGGGGCACGGTTGTTATCCGAGCTTACGCTGATATCTTCACCTGTTTCTATCGGTGAGGTGCAAGAGGGCGGTTGGCGTGATGTCTACGTGACTTTGCCGGGTGCGGCCGGTCGGTCGACCATGGCTAAAGTTAGCCACAATGGCGGCGTCTACCCCGAGAGTCCAAGCAATTGGAGTTTCTTGGCCAGCGATCAGAGTATTCCCGGACGTGCTGTGATGGTGGGCGGGGGGGCGAGTGGAAACGATCTCGCCGATTTCGACAAGCTCCTAGCCGATATGGATACGAGCAATAACACAACAGCGGCAATGACGGTGGCCGAGAGCGGCAGCGGTGAACAGAGTTTTTATGGCCGCTATTCTTGGGGACCGGGCGAAGCCTATTTTAGGCCATGTGGCGGCTCAAGTGTGTACTGGGTAACTTCAAGCGAGTCAGTGTCGAAGGATCTCGATCAACGTTACCGCCAGATCGCTTCGCTGCAATTTGATGATGTCTACCTAGAGATGAAGGGCCGCAGTGAACCCGCTCCCAGCGAGGGAGAGGCTTCTTTTTATGATGGAGTGCTTGAGGTGGAAAAAGTACTGACCATGGAAGCAGTCAACGAAGACACCTGCAGCCAAGCGCCAAGCTCTTAACAAGGCATCTTTGACACTGCGCCTTTGCTGGCGCAGTTGTTCGTTACACATTTATCAGCTTTTTCAGATTGTCCAATCCAGAGCTTTGAATTCCAAGTGCTATTTTCACTGTCTTTTACTGGCGACTCGATGGTCGGGTAAAACTCACCAGTCCAGCCCACTTTGCAGCCGCTTATCATCCGGCGAGAACACGGATCGTCGGCCCAGCTGCTGTGATTAGCGGTATACCGAGTCGGGCCAAAAGGTTGATAGATAATACAGTGCTGGCTGACGAACGCGCCGATTAGCCTCCACCTTTTTGATACGAGGTGTCAAAAAGGCGCATAAATTTAGCTTGCTCTTCGTTGCTCACTTGCTCAAATCGAATGGAGACTTCAACGTAGGGCAGGCGCATCATCGGTGTGATTTGCCGGACTTTCTGAGGTCCAACCTGAATGCGCGCTACACCATGTTCAAGTTGCACGATGATCGTGCTATCTTCGATTTGGTAGCTGTGATTTTTAAAGGTGCGCGGCGCTTGATTAAAAAACTCACGATGGGTGTAACCCATTTCCCGGTCCAAACCGAACATTGACACTCGGTCTAGCCTCCGGCCACGGGTGGCCAAATGGCCACCACATCGTCTGCTTTGATCAACCCACTCTGGTTTCGCTCGTGTGGTTCGATGTACACACCGTTGACTAAAACCAAGTGCGCCAGTTCAGGCGCAACCTTGTATTTCTCAATGATGTCGTTGAGGGTAATACCTTCATCGACTTCGATTTCAACCTTGTGCGCGACTTGCGGCCCGGGGGGCATCAAGTGCGAAATGGTTGCCATCAGTTTCAAGCCAATTTTCATGGTTGCTCTCTGGTGTTTCGTTGTCTCTACGCCTGTGCCTGAGCGCAGGCCAAGTACGCTTCCATGACGCGGGTTGGATCATTCATGAGCTTTTCTTTCCAGGGCCCAAGTCGCGTGCGCGATTGAATTAAACCGCGCAAAACACCTACGTGTTGAGTCAGTCCTAGTGAGTTTGCACCGACCAGAATGTCATCTTCAAATTGCAGTTCAAGGTAGCGATAGTTGTCGTAGTCTTCAAGAGCGGCGCGGTCTCCACCAGCGCCCTCCCAAAGCCCAAAGGATGCAGATATCAGCCCCATGGTGTCGAGTACGTTCATGTTGACGCAGCCGCGGTGGCGCTGCTCGCGGCCATCTACCATGTTATTAGCCACTAGTAGGCCATGATCAGCCGCCGTTGGCTGAATTGCTTGTACAGCGTAGTCACCGGTAGAGAAATCTAGACCTTGGCAGACGTCGCCCGCAGCGAAGATGTCTGGCTGGCTAGTCTCGAGATAGGGGTTGACCAAAATGCCCTGATCTACCTTGATGCCACTGCCCTCGAGAAAGCCGATATTGGGTTTAACGCCTGTGGCGCAAATAACCACGTCGGCCTGCATGTCGCTGCCGTCGTTGAAGTTGAGCTTGAGTGCCTTGTCACTGCCTTCCTCAATGCCCTCCACGCGGGTGGAGGTGCGTACGTTGACACCTTTGTCTTCACACCAACGTTTGATTAACCCGCCCGATATCTCGTTCATCATGCGTGGCACCATGCGGTTTTCCGCTTCAACCACGGTGAGTTCGACACCTCGCAGTGCCAGTGCCTCAAGGATAATGCAACCAATGAAGCCCGCGCCCATCAGCACTACTGTGCTGCCAGGTTTGGCTTTCTCGGCGATCGCGCGGCCGTCTTCGAGTGTCCAGCAGCTGTAGACTTTGTCTAGATCCATGCCTGCAATAGGTGGGCGAACGGGGTGTGAGCCGCTGGCGATCAAGAGTTTGTCGTAGCTAACGTCGCTGCCGTCTTCGAGTGTGATGCTTTTACTCGCAGGGTTGATTTTGTCGACACGCTGCTGATGCACATCGATGTTGAGTAGATCATAATGGCGATCGTTTTTGCGCAGGTGAGCGCCTTCTTCAGGCACCTTGTCGATCAAGAAATAGGGCAGAGCCATCCGTGAATAGGGAGCTTCGCGCTCGGCGCCGTAAATGGAAATCTTGGCGGTTGGATCGAGTTTGCGTAGGTTCTCTGCCGCAACTACACCGGCTGGGCCGGCACCAATGATGACGTGGTGCATTGTCTTCTCCTGCGAATGGGTTCAGTAGCTGAGGGCCTTCAAGCTCTGGGGAGTATACCTGTTGTGGCCTCACAGCGAGTGTCGATAGGCGACACGAAAACGGCCCCCGTGGGGGCCGTTCTCTCGATGAACGAGCTGCTAGGCAGGCAAGTTCCATTTTTGACGAGTTTCGTCGGTCATACTGCCGTCGGCGTTCCAGCCACGTAGCTCATAGTACTCGGGCAGCATGGCGCCCAAATCAGCTACACGCCCTTGAGCGGGTCCAACGTTGGCTGCATCGTTCAACAGGCGCTTGGGCAGGGTGTCTTGATCGCCACCAATACCGGCTTGTTGATTGAACTGCCGCTCTAACTGCCAGACACGCTCACCGACTTCCAGCATCTTCTCGACACTCCACTCGCCCTCGCAAGCGGCGTCAACTTGCGGTGCGATGTCTTCCATCGACCAAGCAAAGGTGGTGAAGATGCACAAGCCAGCGGAATCCACAGCTGCCGTGGCATCCTGGAAAGCCTTAACCAAGTCTGCTTTGCCATCGGTATCGAGTGGGTCTGTCTTGACTGGCACGCCGAGGATCTCAGAGGAGACCGTGTAGCTGCGCAGATGACAAGCACCGCGATTGGAGGTGGCGTAAGTGAGGCCCATGCCTTGGATGCCGCGAGGGTCGTAGGCAGGGAACTCTTGGCCTTTGACCGTCATGGACAATTCCGGGCGTCCGTACTTCTCGCACAGACGCTTGGAACCGAGGCCCAAATCAACGCCGAAGCCCGAGCCGGTTGCCACTTGCTCGGCCGCCCAACACAGGGCTTCTGCAGAGCCAAACTTGAGTTCCATGCCGCCTGTTTGCTCGGTGGAAATTGCGCCTTCTTCGAACAGCTCCATGGCGGCTGCCACGGT
>JBMYWE010000093.1:0-8317 GCA_049607125.1 Granulosicoccaceae bacterium
TCCCAAAGCGGCTCTTCACGCTCGGCGAAGTCTTTTTCAGTAAGGTAAATTTCAACTCGATCTGCAGGACACTGTGTCGCTTCTAGCAGGTCTGGCAAGTCATGCAGCAATTGCTCCCCCTGCCAGTACAGCGCCATCGCAGGCAGACGTATACCCACGCTCAAATTGTCAGCCTCGTCACACCGCTGTTTCCAAGCGCCCAAGTCACTCACGGCCGAAGCGATAGCATACATAGCCAGCTCATTGGACCAACCGCGCTCTAGTGCATTGCGCCAGATTTCGGCTTGCGAAACATCACCCAACACAGGGTGCTGCCAGCGCAAAATAACTTCCGCTGCCTGTACTTCACCGGTCTCAAGGCTCGCTCGCGCACGGTAGCAAGCGCTTAGCTCGGCGTATTCTAGAGCACTGGGCAGTGCCTCAGAAAGCAATTTGTCGCGTTCATCCTTGTAGCGGAAATGCCGAGCCAGTCGCTGGGCATTTTCGCCATTAGTCATGTCGCTAGGGTTGTCGGATGCCATGCCCATCATCAGGCGCCCCAATTGACTGAAGCTAGGCAATTTGCCGGTATCAGCCGGGTAAAATACCCGCGAAGAACGACAGCGCACGGTGACCATTCGACCGTTGACGCTGAGTGGTTCTGAATAAAGATCCTGTAACGCCAAACTGAGGAGATCAGCTAGGCCTTCTTCGTCTTCACACTCGTAGACCGCCAAAAATATGCCGCCATTGAGCTGCGCGCACAAATTATCGCCCGGCAACACTTCTTGCACACGTCGACTGAGTTCACGCCACAAAGCGACATTGTCGTTGTAGCTACGGAACATGGTGGGACGCAAGTCAAAATCAGGCCAGATATGGGCAAAAACACAAACACCATCAAGCCGGTTGCAATAGTCCAACAACAACTGACCGCCTTCAAGGGCTGTCTGATCGTCGGGCAACTGGGTCAAAAAGGAACGGCCATATGGACGTTCGAGCAGTCCCTGCAAACGGACTAACTCATCAGGCATGGCAGCTGTCACGCGTGGCCCTCTGGAGACAATTAATAAAGTTATCTGCCACAAGGCAAGTGCCGTTCCAACTAACCCGGATCGGGACTCACTCACCGCCGTGACAAAATAGCCCATTTGTCTAAGAAAGACTTGCGCCAGCAGAACTCGAAAAGAAAGAACAAACAATGACAGCTAGCTAGTGCCCGTCCATAAAGGGCACGTCGCGAGCTTGGCTCAGGTGTGCGAGATTTAGCCTACTAGATGTGGGCGTTTGGTGGTTCCAAATAACCACATCTAGTGGGTCTAAAGATTGTGCGCATGAGACGAGCGCAGCAGGGCTTGTTTATGGACGGGCACTAGCTAAAACCCCAATCCGCTTGTCAACTCGGGTCAGAAAAATGGAGCAAGACTAAAGCTAATAGAACACTAGCCAAACAAAACATCCAACGCAGCGGCATGAACTTCTGCATTTGCCGCTGCCACTACCTGCCCACCGAGTGATGCGTCGCCGCCCTGCCAGTTGGTCACCACGCCACCGGCCCCCTCCACGATAGGAATGAGAGCTTGAATATCGTAGGGCGCCAAACCATCTTCAACAACTAAGTCCACCCCGCCTTGGGCCAGTAATGCGTAGCCATAGCAGTCAGTGCCATAGCGAACCAACTGCAATTGCTCTGATAGTCTTTGAAATCGTTTAGCGGCACTTGGATCAGTGAATAGCTCGGGTGTTGTGCAAGCCATTTTGGCCTCAGCCAAAGTATTAACACTAGAGGTTTGCAAAGGCTGCGACTGGCCTCCTCTCAAGAAGTTTGAACCCAGACGAGACCCCATGTAGAGCTCGTCGCTCCAGGGCTGATACATCGCACCCAACACCGGCTGCACCCCATCGTTGAGCGCCATTAAGGTGCCCCATAGCGGCACGCCACATATATAAGAGCGAGTGCCGTCTATGGGGTCCACCACCCAACACAAGTCACTGCCGTTGTTTTGGTAGCCCGACTCTTCACCGAACATACTGTGCTCGGGCAACAAGCGCTTGAGCTCACTTCTAATAAAGGCTTCGCACTCGCGATCAGCAACCGTGACAGGATCAAAGCCAGCCTCGAGCTTGTTGTCCACGTCAACTGCCTGACGGAAGTAGCGCAAACTCACCTCGGCGCTGCCAAGCAAGACCTCCATTAAGCTAGCTTGCCAACGCTGCAATTGCGCATCAGTCACAGTAACAGCGTGATCGCGGACAAAAGGCCACTTGGCCATGCAAATTCTCCCCTAAAAGTTGCAAAACACATTAACAACAAGCAATGCGTGAATGAATTGGTCGGTTTCCTGCTATATCAAGGAAACAACTGGCGCGCACGACGCTGCGCCAACAGTCGCAAAGGCACTAGAGTCAGCCGCCAAGGCAATCACACTCAACAAGGCCGCCAAGACTATCGCAGAGCACTAGCCTTTGGGCACTTAATAAAGCTCAGCAGTCGTTAAGACCAAAACAGAGATCCAGCCCTTGGGCTATTCAGGACTCAAAGGAACCACCATGCGCCATCGCACGGAAGCGATGGCAGTATTACCCTCACCACAGCACTCGCTGTCGGATTCCCACCATTAGCCGTCGCACTCTATCCTTCACAGTTGCCTGAGAAGCCCTGACACTGGGTTGACCATCTGTCCACAAGAGTGAGCAACATCGTGACGTCCAAATTACCCACACACGCGCAAGCTGTCGTGGTTGGCGGCGGCATCGCCGGCGCCAGCGTACTGTACCACTTGGCCAACATGGGCTGGCGAGATGTTGTGCTGCTCGAGCGCAAACAGTTCACTTGCGGCACCACTTGGCACGCTGCAGGCTTGATGGGGAGCTACCGCCCAGACGCCACCCAGGCGCGAATGGTCAACCGCACCCGTGAGATCTACCAAGAGTTGTCCGCTGAGACCGGCATGGAGACTGGCTTCAAGCAAGTTGGCTCTATCAGCCTCGCCGCCGACAACGAACGCTTTAAGGAGTACAAACGCGGCGTAGATATCGCTAGCGCCTTGAACCTCGAAGCCTACATCATGACCCCCGAGGAAATCGTCGAACGCTACCCGCTGGTCAACAAGGCCGACCTCCTCGGTGGTATGTGGATGCCCCTGGACGGGCAAATTAACCCTGTCGACGCCACCCAGATGATGCTCAAAGCAGCGCGCTCGCGCGGCGCCAAAGCACTAGAAGACATCCTCGTCACCGGCGTTGAGCAAAAAGACGGAAAAGTCAGCGCCGTAGTAACTGAGCAGGGCACTATCCAAACCGACGTGGTGATCAACGCCGCCGGTTTGTGGGCGCATGAGTTCGGCAAGCTGGCCGGGGTCAACGTGCCGCTACACGCCTGCGAGCACTTTTATGTGGTCACCGACAAGCACCCCGACATCCCCAAAGACTTACCGGTGCTGCGCGAGTACTCGGCTTGCGCCTACTTTAAAGAAGACGCGGGCAGTATGCTGGTGGGCGCCTTCGAAAAGAAAGCCAAGCCATGGGGCATGAAGGGCATCCCAGCGGACTTCTGTTTCGACGAGCTAGAAGAGGACTGGGATCACTTTATGCCGATCCTAGAGGCGGCCATGCACCGCCTGCCGTTGCTCGAAGAAGTCGGTATTCGCAAGTTCTTCAACGGCCCCGAGAGCTTCACCCCCGACGATGCCTTCCATATGGGCGAAGCCCCGGAACTCAGCGGTTACTTTATGATGGCCGGTTTCAACTCGGTGGGCATCCAAACCTCAGGCGGTGCCGCCGAGGTACTGGCCGACTGGATCATCAACGGCAAGCCCAAGGCCGAGGTGCTGGTCAACGACCCGCGTCGCAACCACCCCACACAGGGCAACAAATCTTTCTTGGGTGAGCGCGCCTCCGAAACCCTGGGTCTGCTGTACGACCACCACTACCCCTTCCGCCAGTTCTCCACCGGCCGCGGCCAACGGCGCTCGCCCATCCACGCCTACCTGCAGCAACACAATGCCTGCTTCGGCAACGTCGCGGGCTACGAACGTCCCAACTGGTTCGCACCCGAAGGCGTCAAACCCGAGTACGACTACAGCTTCGATCGCCAAAACTGGTTCGACTACAGCGCGGCGGAACACCGCGCGGTGCGCGAGGCAGTCGGCCTGCTGGATCTCTCGAGCTTTGGCAAGATCATCGTAGAAGGCCCAGATGCCTGCGCCCTGCTCAACAAGGTCAGCACCAACCAAGCGGATGTGGCCGTGGGTCGAATTGTCTACACCCAGTGGTGCAACGCACACGGTGGGATTGAGGCCGATGTCACCATGCAGCGCGTCGCCACCGACCGGTATCAAGTGGTTACCCCTGCCGCCACCGTATTCCGCGAGCTCGACTGGCTCAAGCGCCACATGGAACCCGAGTGGAACTGTGGCATTGTCGAAGCCACCAGTGCCGAAGCTGTATTTGCTATCATGGGGCCCAACAGTCGCGCGCTGCTGCAATCGCTGAGCCCCAACAGTTTCGCCCACGAAGATTTCCCCTTCGGCACGATACAGACGGTCGACTTTGCGCAAGTCAAGCTGCGAGCTGCCCGTATCACCTATGTAGGCGAACTGGGCTGGGAACTGCATATGAACAGCGAAGTCGCTGGCCACGTATTCGAGGCCCTCTGGGAGGCCGGCCAAGCCCACGGCCTCAAGCTCGTTGGCATGCACGCCATGGACTCTCTGCGCAGTGAAAAGGGCTACCGCCACTTTGGCCACGACATCGGCGAGATCGACACTCCTCTAGAAGCCGGACTAGGCTTCGCCACGCGCTGGAAAAAAGGCAACTTTATTGGTCGCGATGTGCTGCTAGCGCAAAAGGAAAGCGGCGTACTGCCCAAGCGCATGCTGCACTTCAAACTGCGCGACCCAAATCCCCTTACCTACCACGGCGAGCCCGTACTGCGCGACGGAGAGATTGTCGGCTACCTCAACTCCGGCAGCTACGGACATCATCTAGGTGCCGCCGTTGGCTTATCCTATGTGCACCACGCAATCGATGTCAGCGACGACTGGGTGACAAGCGGCCAATGGAGTATTCGCATTGAGGGCGTGGACTACGAGGCAGATGCCTCATCAGTGCCCTTCTACGATCCAGAAAGCCTTCGCATTCGATGCTGAGACTACGTGCGATTAGCTAGACGGCAGGCAAACACTCGCTGGGGCCGGTTGCAGCCGAGCCCCTGCCTGTTGCTCTCTGCCACGGCTAGGGACATCTCAGGACAGGCCGAACAACACACCTTCTCGTGACACACGGCGATGACACACAAGGTATTGCCGCAGGATCCGCCCAGATTTGTGTAATCAGGTGCGCTATCGTTGCGGCTCGCTAGCAACGAAGAGGCAGTCACTACCCCCGCAGCTATCAAAGTCAAGCCGGAAGTTCATGAGCTTTTTGCCTGTCAACCGCATTGCGTAGACATCAACCTAAAGCTGAGATTTGACATCTACGTGCATTCGACAATTAGTCTAGGTTATGCCGCGTTCCCGACCGATCAACACAGGGTCTCAGCTACCGCCTCAACGGGCCTATCTATATTCATGTCGGTAGAGATATGATGAAGGCCAAGACATCAATGCATCGTCGAGTTTCAAGGAGAGGCAAGCATGAGATCAGCAGCACTTATAGTCATATTACTCGCTCACAATTTGGTCTTTGCTAGCGCACCTACCCAAATTGGAAGCTTTGAACTCGAATCGGATATCTCTAATTTCACACCGCTCATCAAGGCCGAGACAACGCAACCCATTCGTTTTAACGAAGCGCTCAACGAAGTCGAGGTGCAACCTATACCTGGCTTTAGATCTGGCTATATTGCCTATGGCACATGTGCCAAACCCGGAAAGATAGTTCGCATAAAATTAAAATACAAAAACTCCAGCAAAGGGTTTTACGAACAACTGCTAGAGCAATTCGAAAATCGCTTTGGAAGCCCAAAGTGGCTGGGCGATTCGTTCCACGTTGTCTCTATCTGGAAGTGGACCTTTGAGGAAAACGGTTCACTCATAGATTTGTATCTGCAACACAACTTGGGCAAGCAAGATGAAAAGCTTGGCAACTCGGTCAAACTCACCCAGAGAAGTCTTGTTGATGCGGAGCGAATTTGTTTCGAGCAAAAACACCCAAACTTCAGAAAGTCTAACAGCGCCACAGTGGATGCCGATTTATTGAACTGGGAAGACTTACTTCCGAAATGGTCCAAATCTGAGATCGCCAGATGACTCACCGCCTCGTCCAAATATCCGATACACACTTGCCTCCCCTTGCAGAGGAATGCCTATTTGGCTTCAATCCGTACAAGTCTCTAGAGTTTGTTATTCAAAGCATCAACGATTTAGACACTAAGCCTGACACTATCGTGGTCACGGGCGATGTGGCTAACAGCGGCACCGCGTCTGGCTACACTCTTTTTAAAGACCTTGTCACAACACTGGGGATTCCGGTTTATTGGCTTGCGGGCAACCACGACAAACCTAAAGAGATGTCTACGATAGCCGACGAAAACCCGATCAGCGCGGCTTCTTCAGCTACTCTTGGAGCATGGCGGTATATTGGGCTAAATTCACAAGTGCTTGGTGAATCCTATGGACATCTCAGTGCACAAGAGCTTGGTTTTTTGAAGCGAGAACTCGAAAAATGCCCCACCCGACCAACATTGCTAGCTCTGCACCACACGCCTTGCTCGCCCTGCGCAGATACCAACTGCCAACTAAAAAACCGTGAAGAGCTTTTTTCAATACTCGACTCACACTCGCAAGTACAGTTGATACTCGCCGGACACACCCATCAGGCAGAGCAGCAACGAGTAGGAGAAATTGAAGTTTTCACCGCCCCTTCTACTTTTGCACAAGCCACGCATGCCCATGATTTATCCGATGTTGATCCTGAAGATTTTTTTGTTGCGCACACCCTCAGCGGGAGCCGTGTGGGCTTTCGCGTTTTTGATTTGGCCGCCGATGGCGGCTATGCGCAAACACTACATTGGTTACAAGCCTAGCACTTTGCCTCGCCGATGCTGCAAGGCAAAAAGCGAGTGCACTCAAGCTGGCTGCGAAGTGAAGTTCTTGCTCAATTGCCGGTAGGGACCAAGGGCCACCAGCATCAATGCCACTTTCACGCACCAGTCCGCAACAGCAAGACTGACCCACAACGGGACAACCGGGCCGAGGCCGAGCAAGGGCAATGCTTCATTGGCCCAGCTGACGTCATTCGCAGGCTCAATAAATGCCAACTGAGCGGCGAAAGCAACACTGAAAAAGAGCGCGGTATCGATACTCGAACCGAGCAAACTCGACACCAGCGGCGCGCGCCACCAAGTGCCACTGCGCAGACGATCAAACACAGACACATCCAGCATTTGCGCCACCAAGAAGGCAGTGCCTGAACCCAAGGCGATACGCCAAGTGACCAAAGGACCGAACTCACCACTGAGCTGCGTGCCGACAAACGAACAGACGAGACCAACAATAAAACCGACCAGCACAACCTTGCGCGCCTGTACAGCACCGTATAAACGGTTAGTGATATCGGTGACCAAAAAGGCCAGCGGGTAGGTGAATGCGCCCCAAGTGAGCCAATCGCCTAACAAGAACTGCACTAAGACATTAGAGGTGACGACGACGGCGGCCATAGCAACCACGCCGAGTATAAAACCACGGTTCATGTATAACTCCGATGTTCGAGCCACGCACAGCCACGAGGGAATATCGCTCGCGCCGCGTAGGTCGGACCGCATAGATTGAACCTCGAAGACAAGGACCGAAATCAACCGTGCCTGGGGAGGATGTATGAGTACTATGCGGATGCACCTAGCAGAAGATTCCACCGGTGCGGACGCAATTCTAGGCTAATTCCACTGGCTAAACCATTGCTTAGCGCATGATTTTCAGCGCAAACAACCCGTTGTAGCCAGTCGCCCCGCGCTCGCTGATCTTTAGAGTTCCCTCAGGGCTTTTGCCTGCAGGCTGGTCACGGCCATAACCGCCAATACGTCATCGGCATCGCAGCCGCGCGAAAGATCGTTAATAGCACGATTGAGACCTTGCAACAGCGGGCCGAGCACCTGCCACCCCCCCAACCGCTGAGAGATCTTGTAACCAATGTTACCCGCGTCTAGATTGGGAAAGACAAACACGTTGGCGGGAGCCCGGAAGCTGGCCTCCGGAGCCTTGCGCTCTAAAAGTTCGGGTACCCAAGCCGCATCAAACTGCACTTCACCGTCCAGTTTAAGATCTGGCATCTGTTCACGAACCAGACGAGTCGCTTCAGCCACTTTATCTACCGCCGGGTGGTTTGCACTGCCATGGGT
>JBMYWE010000094.1:0-8300 GCA_049607125.1 Granulosicoccaceae bacterium
TGGGTCACACCTTTTTTAGTCTCCACTGTCGCGAAGAAACGTCAGAGTTAAGTTCCTATTGTATAGTGTTGGGGTTTGGTTAAGCACTCAATCGCTTCTTCAATACAAGCTTGTACAATATCTTGGGCGGGTTTCACTTCCCGAATTAAGTCTACTCCCTCACCGACGATAACCGGCGCGATGTCGAAGTCGCGTTTGTCTACTGCTTGTCTAAATTTGGGTTGCTCGGTAGAGAGGTGTCTCTCTAGCGCTGGCAGCTGCAGATGCCACTGTTGTGTGGACGTGTTTACGAGGCTTCGCAAGTTATAAGGGGCAGGCCAATCGAGCCCGCGCAGGGTATCGAACACGCTGCTGCGAATGGTGTTGTCGCCGCTTGCCTGCACGGCGGTTCGCTGGGCCTCAACAGGGGCTAGAGATTCTTCACAGGCGTAGAAGCGACTACCCATCAGTACACCGCTGGCGCCGAGCGTCAATGAAGCGGCCAGTCCACGCCCATCAGCGATACCCCCCGCAGCCAAAATGGGTGTGTTCTGCAGATCATCAACCACGGCAGGTACCAAGGGCAGAGTGGCGCGTGATGCTCCGTGACCGCCCGCTTCAGTGCCTTGGGCGATGATGATGTCAGCTCCCAATCCGGCGGCTTGATGAGCCTGCTCGAGATTCTGCACCTGTACCAACAGCGTGGCGCCAGCCTTTTTAATCTTGGCGGAGAACGGGCTGATATCGCCAAATGACAGCATCACGGCCTTTGGTTTTTGGTTGAGAGCTTGGTCGAGCAACTCGGGTTTTTGCGCCAGGCTCCAGGTGATGAATCCAACGCCCACTTGTTCACCCGCTGCCAATGCAAACTCGCGCTCGATAAAGCTGGCGTCACCGTAGCCACCGCCGATTAGACCCAGACCACCCGCTCGGCCGACAGCAGCTGCGAGGGCTCCGCCGCTCACCCCAGCCATAGGCGCGAGCACGATGGGGTGATCTACACCCATTAAATCGGTGAATTTAGTGTTAATACGGCAAGCAGTTGTGTGGCTCATCGTTTACCCCTGTGCTTTTTAGGTAGAAATTATACCTTTTACGCCAGCGCGATGAGTAGTGGTGTTTGGTGCGCAGGTAGGTCAATTGTAGGTGAGGCTAGGTGTTTGAAAGCCACGGCGCGAGCAAGGCGATTGTCAACAGTCAGGTGCGAAGAGTTGGCGAAGTCAATATGTCCCCCATGCGACACTGTGTCGCAATTGAGAAATACAAGACTGGGGTGCATTATTTTCGATGGTTTTTATCATCGATTTTTCGACAAAATTTATGTGCAAGCGCCAGTGCCGGAGCGGCGCAGGCTAACCGCGCTTACACTGCCGTTTCGAATTGTAGAAGGAGTGGGGTCTATGCTGAAGGTACTGGGAGAGACGTGGCCCTTGATGTTGGGTATTTTACTTCTGCAGCTGGGCAATGGCCTGCAAGGCACGTTGCTCGGGGTGCGTGGGCCTCTCGAAGGTATTGACCCAGGGTCCATGGGCTTTGTCATGTCCGCTTACTTTGTCGGCTTTCTGGGCGGTTCAAAGCTCACGCCTCTGATGCTGCGTCGGGTGGGGCATATACGAGTTTTTGCTGCGCTTGGTTCGCTCATCTCCGTGGCGTTTATTCTCTACGCTGCCTGGGTCAATCCGGTCTTCTGGGCATTTATGCGCCTGTTGGTGGGTTTTTGTTTTTCTGGGCTGTATGTCGTGGCTGAGAGCTGGATTAACGACAGTTCCACCAATGAGAATCGCGGCAAAGCTCTATCGCTCTATTTGATTGTTCAGATGATCGGCATCGTCTCAGGGCAAGTCCTGCTCAACGCAGCTGACCCCGGTGGTTACCTGCTGTTTATTTTGATTTCAGTGATGGTATCTCTCTCTATTGCTCCCATTTTATTGTCTGTTTCACCCGCACCGGTCTACCAACTTTCTAAACCTATGAGCCTGAAGGAGCTGTATGAGGCCTCCCCTCTCGGGGTGGTTGGCACAATTGGGGTAGGCGGTGTGTTCTCGGCCCTGTTTGGTATGTCAGCAGTTTACGCCTCGGAGCAGGGCTTTAGCCTGGCCGAGGTCTCGTACTTTGTGATGTCCATCTACGTCGGAGGAATGCTACTGCAATACCCTATCGGCTGGATGTCTGATCGAATGGATCGACGCGTACTGATTATATTCGTGTGTTTGATTAGCGCGGGTACTTGTGCTGTACCGTTTTTTCTTGAACCAAGTCTGACACTGCTACTGGCGGTTTCATTTTTCATTGGCGGCACCGCCAACCCACTTTACTCACTCTTGATCGCCTACACCAACGACCATCTCGAACGCGAGCAAATGTCCGCCGCCAGCGGCGGTCTGTTGTTTGTCAATGGGTGCGGCGCCATGGGAGGGCCAATCGTTGTGGGCTATGTGATGAAGCAATTGGGGCCGAATGGCTTTTTCGCCTATGTAGGCTTGCTGATGTTGGCAATAGCCTGTTATGGCGTCTGGCGCTCCGCGCATCGAAGTTCAGGCGAGGACATTGTCGAGGCCACGCCCTATATCGCGTTGTCGGCCCGTACATCCGCTGTGGCCGTCGACGTGGCAACTGAGCTAGCTGTCGAGGAGTTAGAGGAAACTGAGCGCGAGGAAGAACAAGCAGAAAAGCACGACACGGTTAAAAATGCTTAGTTCAACTCGTGTCAGTTGAAAACAACATTCGGCGATAGTTCAGCGCGGACGAGCTCGCGCTGAAACTACCCGTGAGTTAGATCGTCTCGGCGAGCCAAGCTTCTGCCGCAGGCTCTTCGTCTGCATCAAATGCTTTGATGTCCAAGCCGGGGATTAGCTTGCCTTCTAGCTCACCGGCTTTTTGTAGCCAACGTTTGTCGGTGACAACCGCTATACGCGAATATTTTCGTATCAGAGAGAAGAGCTCCGGCAGCTGGGACATCTTTACGCCAATCGCCCCGAGAGTTGGGAAGTCGAAGTCGCCAATGCGATAGAGCATGCGTCCGTCTTCTATATCTTGGCTGGCGTGGATGAGTTCGTCCAAGGCGGTTTTCATCGCGTCTGAGTCGATTTTTCCTGTCAGCGCAATATCAACGCGGTTGGGGCTGATGAGGTCGATGCTAAGCATGAGTAACTCCCATGAGTTGTCATAATTGAAGAATTTGTGTTTCTTCTATTTCCAATATGGCGACTGCATGGCCTGGTTTCAAGCCTTGTTCAGCTTAAAGCTGAGGGGGCCAAGGGCGCGCGTTTTCGGTTTCAACCCATTGTTTGTCCCAATCAGCTAGTTGCATGGCGGACATCTCGACACCCAATTCGTCTAGCAGATGTTGAGGGGAGATGACCTTGCCCTTGCTGGTGATTCCGGTGCGAATTAACACTGCTGACGCAGGTAATCCGCGCACCCACATGGATTGCGCGATATAGACCCAGCGTTCGTCGACGCCCGCTACTTGTGTGCGGATGCTCACTTTGTCGAACATTCGGATGCGGTGTCGATAGCGCACTGTGCTGCTGGCAGCGACGAGTCCCCAGTGGTTTTTCCGCATTATTTTATCCAGCCCCATGCACAGCAGCAGGTCGAATCGGCCGAGGTCATAGAGTGTCAATACGCGGCCGTTGTTCATCTCCAAAAACATGTCCAAGTCCCAGGGACGACAGCG
Source organism: Granulosicoccaceae bacterium (assembly GCA_049607125.1). Taxonomy (GTDB): domain Bacteria; phylum Pseudomonadota; class Gammaproteobacteria; order CALCKW01; family CALCKW01; genus CALCKW01. The sequence continues at coordinate 3,659 of JBMYWE010000094.1, forward strand.
AAATTTTATCTCGCTGATGGCTTTGGCGTCGGGGGTTGATCCGCGCTTGGCTTTTACGAAAGTGCCGACTAGGCGAGTTAAAGGATACATGGGGTTTCACTACTTATTTTTTTTGAACTCGCCCAGCCGATGCTGGGCGAGATAGCGGTCTCTAGGCCGCGCTGCGTTGGTACTTCACGCCGTAGAATAGTGCGAACAACACGGGCACTACTATCAAGGTGAGCAAGGTGGCAAAGCCCAGACCAAACATGATGGTGACTGCCATGGGCCTGAAAAACACATCGTCCATCAATGGCAGCATGCCCAGAATGGTGGTAACGGCTGCCATGGAGACGGGGCGCAGACGACTGACTGCCGCATCGGTGATCGATTGCAGCCACTCTTGTCCGAGCTCCTCGCGCAAGCGCTTTATTTCTTCAACCAAGACGATGCCGTTCTTGAGTTGCATGCCAATCAGACTCAGTAACGCTAGCAGTGCGATGAAGGAGAAGGGGGAGTCGGTGACCAGTAATCCGATAGACACACCTATGATGGATAGAGGCACTGTGATCCACACCACCAGTGTCTGTTTGGCCGAGCCAAACAGAAGCACGGTCAGTATGATCATCACCAAAATACCTAGCGGAACAAAAGTGAACACTGCAATATTGGCCTTAGCCTGCGCCTCGTATTCGCCTCCCCATTTCAGTTCGTAGCCGTCGGGCAATTTAATTGCCTCTATCTCTTGTGCAATCAAACTGTGCAGCGTCATGGGGGTGACGCCATCGACGGGGTCAGCGAGTACAGAGAGGGTGCGTTTACGGTCACGTCGCTTGATCAGTGCGTCTTCCCACACTGTGTCGACGCGTTCCATCACCTGACCGATGTTCACGTAAGCTCGCTTGACCGGGCTGTAGACGTTGATGTCCTCGAGTTTGGATATAGAGCTGCGCTCTGCTTCGGGCGGGCGCACCACGATAGGGTATAGGGTGCTGCCATGTCTAAATAAGCCGATAGTCTGCCCGTTAAAGTTGGCCGCAAGCGCCGCGTCTAGGTCGGTTTTACTGATGCCCAGTCGCCGCCCTTCGGCTTGGTTGTAGATGGGGCGAAGTACTTTTACGCGTTCTCGCCAGTCTTGTCTTATATTGACAGCTAACGGTTGTTTGTCGAGCACGGCGATTACTTGTTCGCTGTATTCGCGCAGGACATCTGGGTCGGGGCCGATCAATCGTGCTTCAATCTTGGCTTTGCTGGCGGGGCCAAGCTCTGGTCGTTTGAAAGTGGCAAAGCCCTGCGGAAACTGCTCGTAAAAGATGCGTTCCATGGTTTGAATGCCATCTGCTACTTGGCCGAACTCGTGAAACTGCACGATCAATTGCGCGTAGCTTGGGTTGCTCGGCTCAGTGGCGTAAGTGAGCATAAAGCGCTCAGCGCCGCGACCGATAGTCGCAGTGACTTGCGCAACCTCTGGCATTTTAAGTAGTTCTTTCTCGATCTCCTGAATATCCGCGTCTACGGTGCGAATATCCGAGCCCTGCGGCAGCCAGTATTCCACCATGATCATCGGCAGCGAGCTGGCGGGAAAAAAGGCTTGTTTCACTTGGCCAAAACCGATAACCGCCGTCACCAGTGCCACGCCCATCATCGCCATACTAAACCAGCGAAAACGCAGGCAAAATTGTAGGGTGCTCTTGTAGACGCGGTAGGCTACACCTTTGTATGGGTCTTCAATTTCCCGATCTTCTGCATTGCCTTGTATCTCTTTGAACATTAAGAAACAGAAGAAGGGAGTGAGGGTGATGGCAAAAACCCAGCTCAATGAGAGAGAGATCAACAGCACCCAAAACAGCGCACCGGTGAACTCCCCGCTGGCATCCGGAGAGAGGCCGATAGGGGCAAAGGCGGTAATGGCAATAACCGTTGCCCCCGCCAGAGGCCAGCGCGTGTGGCTGACTATTTTTTGTGCGGCCTCGAGCTTGCTCATGCCACGTTTGATACCGATCATGATGCCTTCGGTGATAACGATAGCGTTGTCCACTAGCATGCCCAGCGCGATGATCAAAGCACCGAGCGATATGCGGTGCAACTCGATGCTGTAGATGTTCATGACAATAAAGGTGCCAAGGATGGTGAGCAATAGCACGCCACTCATCAAAATGCCCGGCCGCATGCCCATGGTAAAGAGTAGTACCACGATTACAATCAATACCGCTTGGGCCAGACCGACAAGGAAGTCGTCGACCGATTGAGCCACTTGTGAGGGTTGGTTGTAAATGTGGCCAATCTCCATGCCCACAGGTCGCTGGCGCTCGAGTTCGGCTAGCCGGGCCTCTATTGCTTGTCCAACTTTGACTACGTTGACACCGGTGGAAAAGGATACCCCGAGCGTCAGCGCCTTTTGGCCGTTGAATCGATATAAGTGGCTAGGTGGGTCTTGGTAGCCCTGACTGAGCGTTGCTACATCCTGCAGATAGACCAACTGACCATCTACATTGCCGAGCAGAATATTAGCCAATGAATGCAAGCCTGGAGCTTCAGATGTCTGAGAGTTTAGCCTGATAAACTCACTGCCAATGCGTATCTTACCCGCATCGCTCACGAGGTTCTGCGTGGCCAGCACTTGTTGTATAGCGCTAGCCGAGAACCCAGTCGCCGCTAATTTGGCACGGTCTAGCTCGATAAATATCTGCTGCTGTTGGCGTCCACCAACATTGACTTTGCCAACACCTGGCACAAGCACCAGTTCGCGGCGCAAGAAGTCGGTGTAGTCGGCGACTTCTTCCTCGCTGTAGCCCTGGCCGGTGATTGAGAAAAACATGCCAAAGACATCCCCAAAATCATCGGCTATGACCGGTGTGGTGACCCCAGGTGGGAGGCGTACTTGCAAATCATTGATCTTGCGCCGCATCTCATCCCAGATCTGCGCCAGGTCATCTTTGCGATAGGTGCTCTTCATCTCCACCATGATCTGCGACGTGCCGTCTGCGGAAGTCGAGGTGATGTTGTCTAGATACGGGAGTTGCTGTAGGGCGTTCTCGACCGGCAGTGTCAGCTCCTCTTCTACTTCCTGTGCCGAGGCACCGGGGTAGTTGTAGAAGATCATCGCCTGTTTGATGGTGAAGTTCGGGTCTTCTAAGCGCCCGAGCGAATTAAAGGAGAAAATTCCGCCGAGAATTAACAGCAGAACGAACATCCAAGTGACGGTTTTGTTCTGAATTGTGTAGTTGGTGATCGACATATAAACCCTATAAACCTCGTTCTTTTACAAGAGGTTTTAAGAGCATGTTGTCGCGCAGGTGGCTCAGGCCAGCAGCCACTAATTTGTCTCCTGGCTGCAATCCGTCCAGAATCTCAAAGCCGTGGTCTCCCAGGGTTCCCAGCCCAACTTTTACACGTTTTGCGCGCATTGCGTCGTCAACGCGCCAGACGTAGCTCTCTCCCTGGAATTCGTGCACGGCTTCAATGGGGGCTACCAAAAGCGGCTCCTGCTCGGCCGCCATAAAGGCGGAGAAATCCAGCACGATGTTGGCTGACATACCCGGCAGGGCGGTGAAGGTTTCCGGGGTGTCGACGTTGAACAGCACCTTGTAATTGCGTGTCAGTGGGTCGGGCACCAGTTCGTGCTCTTTGTAGCAGGCGTGATAGTTGTCTTTGGGATGGGTGCTAAAGAAAACCTGTCCACAAATGGCTGCCAACAGCTTCGGATCGGGGATTCGACTCATCTGGCTGATCAGGGATTCGGGCACGCTAAAGCTGACATCCAGCTGCTCACTGGCTTGTAACTGGAGCACCGGTGTGCCCGCTTGCACTGCCTGATGGTTATCTATATTGACGCGGGCGACGATGCCGTCAAATGGGGCGGTGAGCCGGGTGTAGCGGAAATTGTCCTGCGCTTGGGTGCGATTTGCTTGAGCTGACTTCAAAGAAGCGGTCGCTTGGTCAAGCTGTAACTGACTGGCAAGGTTTTTGGCCTGGAGCTTCTTGGCTTGGTCGTATTGTACCTTGGCTAGTTTATAGGCGGCGTTTCGGGCATCGAGCGCATTTTGGTAGTCGGAGTTATCCAGTCGCGCCAGTAAGTCGCCTTTTTTTACCTGTACTCCAGCGCGGGCCGGTAGCTCACGCAATTGCCCGCTGACGCGGAACGCCAAGTTAGACTTGCTGCTGGCTTCGAGCGTCGCGGGATAACTGCGAAGCAGCTGGCTTTGTACCGTGCGCAAGGTGTGGATTTTGGCCGGCCGGGCTTGTTCAGGGGCTGTGTTCTCAACCTCGGAAGATGTCGAATTGCAGCCGGTCGCCGCGAGAATAAATGTGAAAAGAAAGGCCGATCGGTGTAATTTTGAGGCAATCATGGAGTTGCGAATCCAGTTACAAACATACATGTATGTTTGTATGTTAAACTCTCGTTTGTGGTTTTGCTACACATCAAGGTAAAAAAATGGTTCGAAAAACCAAAGCCGAGACTGAACAGACTTATCACGCCCTGCTGGATGCAGCGATTGCGTTGTTTACTCGACAGGGGGTAGCGCGCACGACGCTCAATGAAATCGCGCAGGAAGCGCAGGGCGTCGGCCAGGACGTACTGGTTGGCGGCATCGGACAGGGTGATCTCCTGGTCCGCCGCCGGGTCGAATTGGTAGCTGCCGAGCAAGACCCACTCGGCGCC
>JBMYWE010000095.1:0-8104 GCA_049607125.1 Granulosicoccaceae bacterium
CTCGAGATCAAACGATCCACAAAGGGGTTTTACGAAGGTCACAGCGTCGAAATTGCCCTGATCAGCAAGGCGATCATGGTTGGTCTGGTGCTGTGGGCACTTATGACGCCGGCGAATGCGAACTCTGTCCTGGGCAGCCTGAACAGTCAAATCCTCGAAGGGTTCAATTCCTTCTATATTGTTATTGTCGGATTTTTCGCGTTCTTCCTCTTGGTTGTCGCTGTGCTGCCGCAAACCGGAAAGCGGGTCATGGGCCGCCCCGGGGAAGGAACCGAGTTTTCCAATTTTTCCTGGTTCTCGATGATGTTCGGTGCGGGTTTGGGCGTAGGACTGATGGTCTACGCCACTGCGGAGCCCATGGGCTTGTGGGGTTCAAACCCACTGGTTCTTGCTGGAGAAGTGGAGGGCAATACCCCCGGCGGACTCGGTGCAGCCTACCGATACACATTTTTACATTATGGCTTCCACGCCTGGGCAATCTATGTGGTGACAGGCTTGTCACTGGCCTATTACGCCTACTCGCGCCAGATGCCGCTGACGATACGCGCGGCGCTAACGCCGCTGTTTGGTTCTTGGCTCAACGGTTTTCTCGGCCATGTTGTGGATATTCTTGGTGTGGTGGCGACTATTCTCGGGGTGTCGGTTACTATCGGTTTTGGTGTCAGCCAATTTGTGGATGGCATATACGCCATCACCGACATGGCCTGGCTGATGGACTTGAGCGGTGAAACACCCAAGCCCAGCACGGTGGGGCTGATTGCCGCTCTCTTAGTGATTATGGTGATGTCGATTATTTCGGCGGTGTCGGGTGTGGGTCGTGGGGTGAAATACCTCTCCAACCTCAATCTCGTGTTGTCACTGATCTTGTTGGGTACCTTTATCGTATTTGGGTCATTTGGCTTTGCTATGACCACCTACGGCAGCGCTTTTGTCGATTATCTCATCAGCTTTGTTCCGCTTTCCTTTCAGGCCTACCACCCCCTCTCGCAAGAGAGCTTTACTTCTGCCTTGCCTGCTGCAGTGGCTGCGCTTCCCGCCGCAGATGTCAGTGCTCTCTACAGTGGTGCGACCAACGCTTGGGGTTCCATGACGGGCTTCCAAGAGGGCCTACCAGAAGGCTTTAAAGCACTCGAAGGCTCTGATGCCTTGGCTGCCAGCGTTTATGAAGCAGGAACTGACGGTCGCAAGTTTGGCTGGCAAGCTGGCTGGACCACTTTCTACTGGGCTTGGTGGATAGCCTTCTCTCCCTTTGTCGGTTTGTTTCTAGCGCGTATCTCACGAGGGCGTTCAGTGCGTGAGTTTATCTTGGGCTGCGTGTTCGCTCCTGCCATGGTGTGCTTTGCCTGGATGACCATACTTGGAGCTTCGGCCATCGATATGGAGATCAACGGCGCAGCGGATGGGGCGATTATTGCGGCCTCGACCACCAACAAGCTGTTCGCCACTTTGCAGGTTATGTTGGCTGATAACGCTGCTTTGTTGCAGGGCATTACCATCATGTGTGTTGTGCTGATCCTGACCTTTCTCGTCACCTCCGCTGACTCCGGAATCCTTGTGATGAACACCATCATGTCGGGCGGTGAGCAAGAAACGGGTATCAAGCACCGTATCGTCTGGGGTGTGGTGATGACCGCGGTTATCGGTACTTTGCTGGTAGCTGGCGGGGGCGGACTGGATGCATTGAAAAACGCCATGATTATCGGTGCTCTGCCGTTCACCATGGTGATGGTGCTAATGTGTATCTCGCTGACCAAGGCGCTGATACGCGACGGTATGCGCGCATCTAGCTAGCGAGCTCCAAGGGGTCACCGACTTGCGGTGACCTCTTTTTTTATTTGTTGAACACCTCATTCACGGGTTCACCGTCCACAAAAAGCTGCCAGCGCTTGACTGCTTTGACCTCGAGCTTGCCATCCTGGGCTGCTCTGTCGATCTTCTCCTTTTTCGCTTGTTCTTCTTGTTTGTTTTCGGTGTCCGAATGACAAGCGCGGTCATCGGCAGATCGCCACTCGCCGTTACAGCTCATATACCGCGAGCTGCTGGGTTCACAGTAGTCTTGCCAAGCCGGACATAATTGTTGCACAGCTGTGCCAGCACGCCCGTTTTCATCCATCAAAAAATAACAGTAGTCGTGCTCGCAGATGTTGATTTGTTCTAGTAGTTCGAGCAGCGAATGGTGCAATTTGATTTCCGCAGGCCGCACAATCAGACGCTGGGCGATCAATTGCTGGCTGTTGGCTGTACGTTGTTGACGCGTGGCTTGCCACCGATTGTCGGCGGTCAAGGCCGACTCAATCTTGTTGGCTAGTACGCTGTCACCTTGAGTATCTAGGTGTTCCAAGGCTTGTCTTCCCTGAGGGCCGAAATCGAAGGCGAGTGCGGCGGCGTCGAAGTCTTCGTTTGATACCTTGCCTTTTAGTAGGCGTTGCACCTGATCACGACTGGCTACGGCACCAAAGTCTAAAAGAGGGGTTGCCAAAAAAAGTCCGAGGCAGCTGAGGGCGAGCGCCATGCACAGGTTTATGCTTCGAATGCGCTGGCTCCATCTTCGATTGGACAGGGCGGCTATCCAGTAAAACAGGCCATAGATCAGCAAAATTGCACAGATAAGCGAAGCCCACAGGCGATCGGGTGTCCAACCGTATTGTTGTATGCGCGTGCTGAGAGAAGCGACAGCGATGGCAGCCAACGGCGCCACAACCAGTAACAACGCTCTGGCACTGAGTTGAATCAACCGGCCGGCGGTGATGTGATCGTCGCTGTCACGTATCACGGCATTGAGCAGTAAAATTGACCCAGCCGCGCAGACAAACACAATGGGGGAAGTACTGCGAGTGGCTTCCCACAAAGGTTGTAAACCTGTAAAAGGTAGCGCGCACAGAAAGCCCAATAGCGATAAGCTCAAGGGGGCCGTCAGCAGCGACAGTACACTTTGAATCATGCCCTGGGTGGCGTTGATGATGTGGTCGTGCTCGCGCAATACGCCCATGGCCCCGCCGTAGGCAACGCCTGCCAGTATCCAGCGCATATCGTCGCGACCCAACAGACGTTCCAATAGGTCGATACCCACCAGATCAAAGAGCTCTGCCAGCAGATGGGCCATGCCAAAACTAATACCGGTAAAAACCAGTGCTAGCAGCAGCACGACCACGTTAGCCCACGCTTGCTTGTGCAGCTCAGCGTAGTTGTTCCAGTGGCTCGCCAACGACGCCTGAAAAAAGGGAGTGATCACCAACAGAGCGATGGCGAGGGAGACAAAGCTCCAGGTGTCGGGCCATTGAATGGCGAGGCGCCAATAGCTGATCCCGCCTACCAATAAGCCGACCAAAAGCGCAAAGAAGGTGGTGATGCGTAGTTCGGAGCGTACAGCTGTCAGCCCAAAGCCTAAGGCGCCGGTGGCTAGCGCTGAGGCGCCCGCTAAGCGCCAATGCTCAAGCACTACACGAGATTGTTCAGTGTATTCAAGCAACAGATAAATGCCATAAGCGCAAGCACCGAGCAAGCAGGCTAGGAGTAGAGGGCGTGCGGGCCAGGTAGTTGTGGACATGGTTTTAACCTTTGAGTGGTTCAAATCGAGGATGACGGATAAAAATAACAAGCAATTGTGAGCATTGAGTGAGCTTTCGCAGGCCTGAAGATAAATGGCTACGGCAACTTGATGTATGATGCTTTGAGCTACAAACCGCTGAGCTACATCTACACTGTTGTTACAACTTTAAGGTAGTAAGAACCATGAGCGAATACAAAACACTGGATGAAATGGGCATCAAAAACCCTGACCAGATCGTGCGTTACAATGCCTACAACCACAACAATATTGATTTTTTGCGTATTACCTACAAGCGCCAAGCGGGCTCGATACTGCCCAAGTCTCGACGCTATCAGTTTGGCAGAGCCTCCAAAATGGTGGTTACAGACGGAGGTACCAATCAGCGGGAGACAGTATTTGAGGTCTCTCCGGTGTTTCAGCGCGCCCTCTCAGAGCTGGACCAGTTGCTGGACAAAGCTAAGAAGACGGACGTCACTAAAGAGCATTTGATCGAAGAGCTCGACCGCCTAGAGCGAGACTTTCATGCCAGCCAAGCTGCTTTGCGTGCGATGATCAAACAACTGTAAAAAAACAGCAGCTCAACGGCGCGATCAATCGGCATCGCGCGTTGCGGCGTAGCCGGTCATCTCTAGATACCCGCGCCCTAGAGGTAGATTCGTGTCGAGCCCTTTTACGGTGACGGCGCCTTCCCAGTAATTGACGATACCGAGCAATTCCTGCTCTGGGAATGTCGCCGCTACGATAAAGCTCTGATCGATGCCTTTGACATCCAGTCGCCAGACGACAGGGTAGCTCGCTTGACTGCCCTGCGACCGCCAGTGTTCGAGGGCTTGCATGGATATATCTGAGGCGTGCAGTTGTACTGAGCTGCCGTCCGGCGCGATCAGTGTGCCGCTGCGCGAGTCGGCGGTTTTTTTAGCTTCGACACTGCGCAATTGAAACAGCATTAGCTGACGCCCGTCGCTGAGCTGCAGTGAAAACCAATCCCAACCAGCTACCCCATCGGGTAGAACGCTGGTACTCCACTCTCGATCGAACCATGCTTGTCCTTTGACAGCGTGCCCATCGAGCCTACCGCGCACTTGCAGATCGGTGTAGGAATAATAATACGATGCATTGCCATCGCCACCTTTGGCGCTCAGGCCCCGGTCGCCTTGAAGTACCACGGGCTTTTCAGTTTGTAGCTCGAGTTCTAGCGCAAAATTTTTGCTCGATAGTGACAAGTTCCACGGGAAAAACGTAGTATCGGTTGTGCTCCGGAGAATCCAGTTGTCCAGCCAGACACGGAAGGGCGCAGCACGTACCCCGGCGCTGGCTGCACCACCATGTGACAATCGCTGCGCATGCAGAAGCACTTGTTGATCGGTGTGGCTCACCGCTGCGTGGGCCATCCAGATCGACTCCCTTGGCCACAGGGCTTGCGGTTCTGGCTTGGGAGTCAAGGCTATGCGAAAGAGCGTGTACTGGAATCCGTGGTGTCTGCCTTGCTCGTCTTCGAGCTGGCCGGTGAGGTACCACCACTCATTGCGAAAGCTGGGATGTGGCCCGTGATCTTGCGGGAAGCTAAACGGTCGTGGCTTTAGTGCGCGCTCGAAGCCACTGGCGTCCCCCGACAGCGCCGAGCTGATATCGACAGCGGCGCGTTGCTCGGCCTTGGCGGAGACAGCAATCCCTAAAGCGAGCATCAAGGAAACGATAGTCTGCAATTGCGTCATTCCATCCTCAAGGCGTGGCTAATGTGTAGTTTGCGTAGCCGTAGTGCTGGCCAAACACTGGCGAGCAGTGCAGCGACTAGCCCTAGCAGCACAGCTTGTACTAACGGACTCAGGCTCCACTGCATATCGATACTCCAGCCGAAGGATCGCACGTTGATAATGTCGATGAGCAGGTAGGCGAGCAACAGCCCTAGCGGCAAGGCCAACAGACCTGCGACCAAACCAATGAGCAGTGCCTGCTGCACAATAAGCCAAGTCATTTCACGCTGTCGCGCCCCCAGTGCACGGAAGACGGCGAACTCCCGAGTCTTTTCAAGTAACACGCTCATCAGCGCGCTGAACAAACCCAAAAAGGCGACACCAATGGTCAGCAGGCGCAGCACGTGAGTGATGGCAAACGTGCGATCAAATACCGCCAACGACTGCTCGCGAATACTCTGGTTGTCCCGCAACAGATAGTGGTAGCCCTGTTGTTTGAGGTAGTGACGAATGATAGCTAGTTGCTCACCACTTTGTTGTGGGTTTTGCAGCACCACGCCGACAGAGGAGTAGCCGCTGTCATACCAGTGTTGGTTGTAGAGTTCGCGGTGCATCACCACTGTGCCCTGACTGCTACCGTAGTCTTTAAATACGTTGGCAATATCAAAGTCACGCCAGCCAGCGCGGTCAGTGAAGAGCGTGATTTTGTCTCCAGCCGCCAGTGATTGCTTGCGGGCCAAGGGCTCGGAAATTTGCACACGGCGGGCATCGCGAAGGCCCTCTGCGTCGTTAGCTGGGTGAGGCATAGGTTTGAAGCCCTGAAGAGGGTAGTCACCCGGATCTAGTGCAAACAAGCCAAGTTCGCCACCACGACTCTGGATCTTTATCATTCGCGATGATGTGATGTTGTTGATGGCACTCTGGTTTTGAAGCCAGGTCTTGAGTGCCGGATCCATGTTGCCATCGGCGCGAGAGCTCAGACTAGATGGCGCAGAGATATAGATATCGGCGCGCAGGGTGTCTTTGAGCCAGAGGTCAACCGAGCCACGAAAACTACCGACCATTACATCCACGCCCACCGTCGCTGAAATAGCGACGCACAGCGCGGCGAGCGCTACACCGTAGCGACTCATGTTGCGCTGCAGAGCACTCAGTGTGTGTCCCCAGCGCCAGTGCCTTAAGCCGCCAATGTGCTGGTTCAGCTGGCGCAGCGCATTAAACAACCAGGCACTTAGCTGGGGTACCAGCAGTGCGTAAGCCAGCACCACGGCAAACAGTGCAGCGAAGCCGGGCAGCAGCGATTGACTGGGAAGTGCCAGCAAACCCCAGCCGAGCAGGGCGAGTAGCAGCGCAACACGGGCAATGAGTGGCCTGCGGGTCTGACTTTGCTGCTCCAGTGCCGAGTGTTTGACCAGCTGTCCGGGCGGTGTGCTAGCGGCGTCTAGTGCAGCGCCAACGGCGGGCAGTACGCCAGCGAGGGTGCCTAGTATCAGGCACATCAACCATTGCGTGACAGAAAAATGCAAGTCGCGCACGGAGAGCACAAAATACAGATCGTTGATAGTTTGCGTCACCATGCCGATTAACTGCTGCGCCAGCAACACGCCCACAAGAGCGCCGAGCAGCGAGCCGATCAGGGCCAACAGCAGCGCCTCAGCGAGAACGCCGAGCACGATTTCGCGTCGGCTTACGCCGAGCGAGCGATACAGTGCGTAGTGCTGGCGGCGGCTGACCACCAAAAAGCTCATGGTGTTGTGGATTAAAAAGGCTCCCACCAACAGCGCCAACAAGCTCATGGCGGTGAGGTTGGTATTGAAAGCTGCCGTCATCTCTTGCATCTGTCCGCTGTGAGAGGCACTGGCGACAAGTCGCATGTTACTGGGAAGCCAACGCTGCACACGCGCCAGTTCTGCCGAGTCGAGTTTGAGGTCAATGCGGTCGAGATTGTCGCCGCGCTGCAACCATTGACGGGTGTTCTCGATATAGCTCAACATCAGATTCGCCGAGCCATTGCGTGGGGAAAAGACTAGCCCGAGCGTAACAGAGTGGTTTGTCCCGTCGAGATTGATCTCGAAGGAATCGCCCTCTTGCAAACCCAGACGCTCAGCCGTGTCGTGATCGAGCGCGACGGTGTTGGCGGTGCTGACAAATGTCAGCAGCGACTGCGCGCCGCTGAATTCGGCGGCCTGGCGAGGGCGCAACTGTGCCTCGGCCAAGGGCGCGGTGCCGAGCAAGGTGAACACCTCGCTTAGCAGCGTGGCTTGTGTTTGTATAATGGGCGCAATTTTTTCCAAGCCGAGCTCGGTGCGCAGGCTGTGATAGTGCGCCGCCGGTACACCCTGAGAGCCGCCCACTAGCTGATGAGTGGCTGCACCATAGAGCGATTCAGTGGAGAGTTTGAAGGCTGTGCGGGCGGAGGCCGTGGTTAGAATAACCGAGGTGGCAATGGCCACACCCAGTGCCAGCCCTAGCAGAGTGAGCAGTGCTTGACCTGGGCGCTGACGGAAAAAGCGCCAACTGGCTCGCAGGCTCCAGTGTGGATTTTGCCCTGTTGCTCGGGCTTGTGATAACGCCGACACTACCAAGCAACGCCTTCCGCAGAATCAATGAGATGCCCATCGCTGAGGTAGAGCACGCGGTCACAGCGCTCGGCCACCGCGCGGCTGTGAGTGACAACAATAAGTGTCTGCTCTTGCTCAGAGGCGCCCTGCAGTAGCAAGTTCAGCGCTGTTTCACCGCTGCTCGCGTCGAGGTTGCCGGTGGGCTCGTCGGCCAACAGAATCTTAGGTTTGGCAACCACCGCACGTGCGATACCCACTCGCTGCTGCTCTCCACCGGACAAGGTGATGGGCATGGCACG
>JBMYWE010000096.1:0-8082 GCA_049607125.1 Granulosicoccaceae bacterium
GCGCTTCCACGCCAGCCACTTTACCAGTGTGTAGATTCACCTCGGGCTGGTAGTGCACCTCAATCTGTTTGCCAGCCTCAATCGCTCGTTCTAAATCGAGAGTGTCCGCATTATTTCGAAGCCGCTGTTTGGGCAGATGCCTAGCGGACTGCCTCGCTCGCCGTAGCTGTAGTTCTGCCTCGCTAACCAAGCTCTCTGCATCGACCTGTCGGCCATGACTAGAGCTAGCGCCCGTACTCACTGCTCTAGACAAAACCTGTCCCGCTACCGCCACCGGTTTGGACAGTGCAGAAGCAATTTCCCTGGCCCGCGTGAACACCTGATCAGCGTCGAGTGAAGTGTCTTGCTTGATCAGTAAAAACTCGTCTGCACCAAATCGCCCCACCCTACATTGCGAGCTTCTTCGGGCTTGTAATCGGCGCGCGATCGCGCACAAGAAACGATCGCCTACGCGATGGCCAACTCGCCAATTGATGGTTCTGAAGTCGTCGATATTAAAAAGCATCACGCTCACTGGCAGGAGACCACTGTCCAGCCGATTCTGTAGGTGATACAACAGATGCTGCCGGTCGGCAAGGCCAGTGAGCTTGTCCCAGCTCATGCTCTTAAGTTCGGCCTGAGGCCAAGCGTCTGAGACAATCGGGCAGTGAGAAACGCTTGAAACTTCCATAGCAGCCGTCCATTGCTGTGAGCGTTAACGCAATCAGCTCGGCATCTGCGTAGCCGATGTGACTAGCCAGCTTACACATATGCAAGTGGCGCCTTAGTCACTCGGTTTCTTATTACCGAGCTTTGCGCTGTAATTGAATTTGTATTCAACTACAGCGCAAAGCAGCACGCAAGGCCTTTAGCCCAACAGGAAAGAATTTAGGGGCGTGCTCAAACTGGCAGACATCTCAATCAGAGCTGCCCCAGCCTACGCCACGTATCGACAACCGTATCCGGGTTGAGCGACATACTTTCAATCCCCTGTTGCATCAACCACTCGGCAAAGTCCGCGTGATCCGAAGGACCTTGGCCGCAGATTCCCACGTATTTACCTCGTGCGGTACAAGCTTTAATTGCCATTGCCAGCAGCGCTTTGACAGCGGGGTCTCGCTCATCAAATTTATCGGCCACTAGCTCAGAATCTCGGTCCAAGCCCAGAGTGAGTTGAGTTAGATCGTTTGACCCAATTGAAAAACCGTCGAAATGTTCTAGAAACTGATCGGCCAGTAGCGCGTTGGTAGGCAACTCGCACATCATCACCACACGCAGCTCGTTTTCTCCCTGCTTGAGCCCTTGACTGGCAAGAATATCTAATACCTGCTTTCCCTCTTCCACGTTGCGCACAAAAGGCACCATCAGCTCGACATTGGTCAAACCCATGTCATCGCGCACGCGTTTCATAGCCTCGCACTCCATGTGAAAACACGGAGCGAAATCATCGGCGATGTAGCGCGCTGCGCCCCGGAAGCCAATCATGGGGTTTTCTTCTTCTGGCTCAAACAAGCTGCCAGCAATCAACTTGCGGTATTCGTTGGATTTAAAATCAGATAAACGCACAATCACTTTTTTGGGCCAGAAGGCAGCGGCTATCGTGGAGACACCTTCGGCCAGTTTGGCCACATAGAACTCACGCGGATCACTATAACCACGAACTCGCTCAGCTACCTGGGCGGCAACATCAGCGGGCAACTTGTCGGGCCGTAGTACCGCTTGGGGGTGAACACCGATGGCGTTGTTAATGATAAACTCGAGCCGCGCCAAACCCACGCCCGCGTTCGGAATCTGTGCAAATTCAAAAGCCAAGGCTGGATTGCCCACATTCATCGCTATCTTTACCGGTACCTCTGGCAGCTCTCCCATGGCTTGCTTGCTGACCTGTACTTCTTGTTTGCCAGCGTAGACATTGCCGGTATCGCCTTCCGCACAGGACACGGTCACCAATCCGCCATCGGTGAGTTTTTGAGTGGCGTCACCGCAACCCACCACGGCAGGGATACCCAGCTCGCGGGCGATGATAGCGGCGTGACAGGTGCGACCACCGCGATTGGTGACGATCGCTGAAGCGCGCTTCATCACCGGCTCCCAGTTGGGATCAGTCATATCGGTGACCAATACGTCGCCTTCTTTGACGCGGCTGAGTTCGTCTAGAGAATCAATCAATCGGACTTCGCCAATCCCGACACGCTGGCCAATAGCACGCCCTTGGCAAAGCAGTTCACCTGTAGTTTTAAGCGCGAAGCGCTCGACTTCGGTGCCACTGTCCTCGCGGCTTTTGACCGTCTCTGGCCGCGCTTGTAGTATATATATTTGGCCGTCGCGGCCGTCTCTTCCCCACTCGATATCCATCGGACGATCGTAGTGGTTTTCTATGATTGAGGCGTACTTGGCCAAGGTAATGACGTCTTCATCCGACAGAGAAAACTGATGGCTCTCGGACTCCTCAACATCGACAGTCTTGACCGATTTGCCCGCACTTGCTTGCGCATCAAAGATCATTTTGATGGCTTTGGAGCCCAAGTTGCGACGCACAATCGGGTAGCGACCTGTGGCAAGCGTCGGCTTGTGCACGTAAAACTCATCGGGGTTGACCGCCCCCTGCACAACCGTCTCTCCCAGCCCATAGCTGCTGGTGATAAAGACCACATCGCGAAAACCAGACTCTGTGTCGAGGGTAAACATCACACCCGCTGCACCCGTGTCCGAGCGCACCATACGCTGCACTCCCGCAGACAAGGCTACCTCACTGTGGCTAAAACCCTGGTGTACGCGGTAGCTTATAGCGCGGTCGTTGTAGAGAGAAGCGAATACCTCTTTGACCGCTTCGAGCACATTTTCAATACCGACAATATTGAGGAAGCTCTCTTGCTGGCCAGCGAAGGAGGCGTCAGGCAGATCTTCTGCTGTCGCCGAGCTACGCACTGCCACCGATAGCTGATCATCGCCTTCGCACATAACGGCAAACTGGCGCCGAATCTCTGATTCGAGCTCGGCGGGAAATGGTGTTTCGATAACCCACTGACGAATTTGCGCGCCGACGCGCATCAGTTCATCCACATCGTCCACATCGAGTGCTGTCAAAGCGGTATCGATGCGCTCAGCCAGGCCCTGATGGGAAATAAAGCTGCGAAAAGCGTCGGCAGTGGTGGCAAACCCTCCAGGTACTTTTACACCCGCCTGTGTCAGCTGACTGATCATTTCACCCAAAGATGAATTCTTGCCGCCAACCTGCTCTACATCGCCCATCCGCACTTGCTCAAAGGGCAAAACCCACGCCTGTTGCGTCATCTTATACTCTCCAAAAATTTAATTTTCAGCACCTGGCCAATTATAGCCGTCAGCGCCGTACAAGGCTGTCAGGCACTATAATTGCGCGGTCAGCCAAAACCTTACTGGAATCAACCATGTTTAGCGGCCCACGCACAGTTTTTTATATATCGGATGGCACCGGAATCACGGCTCAAACGCTCGGTCACAGCCTACTGTCGCAGTTTGAGGGCATCGAATTTCGAACTATCTCGGTCCCTTTCGTCGATGATCGAACCAAAGCAGAGGCCTGCTTGGAGCAAATACGCGCACAAACCATTATTGGTAAACATCGCCCCATCGTTCTCTCCACACTGGTAGAAGGCGAAATTGCGGAAATAATCGCCCAGGCCGATGCACTGCACGTCGACCTGTTTCGGGGCTTTCTCACCCCCCTAGAAGCCGAACTCGGACTCAAATCGACCCACTACGTTGGACGATCCCATGCGGCCGTTGACACGCCCGATTACCATCGTCGCATGGAGGCGGTGAATTACACCCTCAACCACGACGATGGACTGACCAATCGCAACCTAGATATTGCCGAGGTTATTCTAGTCGGCGTTTCGCGCAGCGGAAAAACACCCACATCGGTGTACTTGGCCATGCATTACGGATTGTTTAGCGCCAACTACCCCCTTATTCCCGAAGATTTTGAGCGAGGCGCTCTTCCCGGTGGTCTAGAGCAGCACCGCAAAAAGCTGGTGGGTCTGAGCATCGAGCCCAGCCGCCTGCACCAAATCCGCAGCGAACGCCGTCCCGATTCTGTATACGCCTCAATGGACAACTGCGAATACGAGATAGACTCAGCCCAACGGCTAATGAAGCGCTACGGTATCGAGTGGCTGGATTCAACCACCAAATCAGTCGAGGAGCTGTCGGCGGCAATAGTACAGTTGCGCGACCTAAAACCCGTGATGTTCTGATTTCTTGAGGTATATTTAACCCCGTTTTTCACTCACCGACGTTTACCTTTGAAACACACAGGGGTAGACCATGAAAAACCATAGAATCGATCCAATCCAGCCAATGTTTAAACGCAGTGCTTCGGCTCTGCTACTTGCGTCGTTATTGAGTGCCTGCAGCCATCCTCACAGCGACAAGTCAGAGGCAGCTATCAAAACACCGCCGACCGCGCAGCAAGATCGACACATGAGCGAGGAATCGCTGCTCCAACAGCCAGCTGTGGCGATGCAAAAACACGCGACAATGGGTCGTGTCGCCAACACGTCTGTGCCGCTGCTACACCCGCCGTTACCCGTCGTCGAAACAAATCGTGAACGCTACGCAAGCTTCGACAGCAACCCCATAAAGCGCAGCAGAGACGAGCCTGTGTCTACTTTTTCACTCGATGTCGACAGCGGTAGTTACGCTGTCGTCAGGCGACACATCCAACACGGCCAGCTGCCGCCTCGCGATGCCGTTCGCGTCGAGGAACTGGTCAACTATTTCAACTACCAGTATCCAACAGCACAGAGCTTAGAGCGCCCATTCACCTTCGACACTGAACTGTCTGTGTCCCCTTGGCATCCGCAGCGACAATTGCTGCGTGTGTCTCTGGCGGCGTGGAAGCAACCGATGGCGCAACTGCCACCCAGCAATTTGGTGTTCTTGGTGGATGTGTCTGGTTCGATGCAAGCGGCGGACAAGCTGCCACTATTGAAATCGTCACTAAAGCTCTTGGTGCAGCAAATGCGACCACAGGACAGCGTGTCGCTGGTTACTTACGCCGGCCAATCGGCCGTGGTACTGGAGCCCACCAAGGGCGACAACAAACGCGCAATTTTCAACGCCATCGACGCGTTGGGAGCAGGCGGTGGCACCCACGGTGCAGCGGGGCTAAAAGACGCCTACCAATTGGCGGAAACACATAAAGTAGAAAACGGTATCAACCGGGTTTTGCTGGCTACCGACGGTGACTTTAATGTAGGCCTATCCGACACAGAATCGTTATCCGAGTATATTGAATTAAAACGCAAGACTGGTATCAGCCTCACCACCTTGGGCTTTGGCCAAGGAAACTACAATGATCATTTGATGGAGCAACTGGCCGACAAAGGCGACGGCAACTACGCCTACATCGACTCCTTAACGGAAGCAAAAAAAGTGTTGATGGAACAAGTGGGAGCAACCCTCTACACCGTCGCCAAAGACGCCAAGATACAGGTGGAGTTCAACCCTGCAACTGTGAGTGAATATCGATTGATTGGCTATGAGAATCGCCTTCTGCGCGCGCAAGACTTCAGCAACGACAAAGTCGACGCCGGAGATATTGGAGCGGGCCACACAGTCACCGCACTGTACGACATTGCCTTACTCGGCAGTAGCGGCGAACAACTACCCAAACGTCGTTACAGCAACACGGAACCAACACCAAACAACCACCGCGACGAACTCGCGTGGGTGAAGCTTCGATACAAGCCTCACGGAGCAACCAACAGCACTTTACTTGAACACAAAATCACGGATAAACAGGTAGCTTCGGCCAGCATAGACACACGATTTTCCAGCGCAGTGGCAGCTTGGGGGCAGTGGTTGCGACAAGACAGCACAACTGACTCCTTAAGTATTAAACAAATTATTGAACTGGCAGAATCGGGAAAAGGAGAAGACAAGCAGGGTTATCGCAGCGAGTTTATTCAACTAGCCAAGCTCAGCGCATCTCTCAAGGACTAGCAAAATTGCGCAATACGATACTGCGCAGAGGGCACTTGCCGGGGCGGATGCAGCTGGTACAACAGTGGCTCCGTACCCTTCTAAACAAACAACGTGGACGATAAAAAACACAGATAATTAAGCTCACTAAAACGAGCAGCCGCCGGATTGCGATAAGCAATCAGTTCATACAAATTGCGCTCGATCATACGCTGGATCGACTCTCACGGATTGGTGTTCAGCTTTGGCACAAACCTTTGCTGCGCGATGGCCGCGTGTTATTGTCATTCCTTGACTGTCCTGACTCCTCGAACCTCGAACCACATACTGTGAAACCCACCGACGACGAATTGATCATCGCCTATGGCGGCGGCACTGCCGAGGCATTCGACGCACTCTACGCACGCTACAGCCAGAGAGTCTATCGCTACTGTTTTCGCGCACTGGGCTTCGACGAAAGTGTGGCCGCCGACGTCAGCCAAGAAGTTTGGATGCGCGTGGTGCGATCAGCGAAGAGCTATCGGGGCAAAGGCGCCTTTGATCGCTGGTTGTTTAGTCTGGCTCACCATTGCATCATCGATCGCTACCGCAAACATTCACCAGTAAGTGAGCTAGTAGAGACTGATACCGTCGCCCTCGACGACTTCGTGGCGAGATTTGAGGACTGTGACAACTTGGAGGATGCTCTGCTAAAACTTCCTTTGGCTCAACGCAGCGCACTGTTGCTGCACTACACCGAAGGTTATAGTTTGGCTGAAATAGCGAATTTGGAATGCACCAGCACCGAAACCGTCAAAAGTCGTGTGCGCTACGGGCTTAAAAAGTTGCGACACTGGATGGGAGGCGAGCATGCCTGAACAAAAACAAAAGTTGCAACAGCGCTTTGACCAGCTACCTGACCCAAAGCCACCTCTAGGAATGGACACGCGCATAAAAGCGCAAGCGCGCGCTGCAGTAGAAAAAAGTCAAACGCCTGCCGCAAAGCACACACCCTGGACTGGTGGTCTTGCCACAGCCGCCTGTGCCGTACTTGCTTTATTTCTCACCAACAGTATGCTCGATTCACCACTGAAACAATCCTCTGAAACAGAACTCAATCAACTCGCTGACGAGATAAACGAAGAGGTAGTTGGCGAACACAAGCCCCAACTGATGCGTCGAGAGGCGACTCCCATGCCTTCTTCAGCGGCTGAACAATACATCGACAATGGCGGGGGAGCGTCCCCGAAATTGAAAGCCAACAGTTCGGGAAAGGTTGCTGTAGAAGAGTTGCTGCAAGCTGAGCCCACGCTGGCTGCACCAATCAACCCACAGCCCACGCCTTCGGCCAACGTCAAAGCAGCTGAGGTCGTTGACGCAGACACACAATCGAGCTTTGAAGAGCTACTGCAACAGTGGCGGCAGCACATTGCAAGTAACGAGATTGAAAAAGCTCAGCTTCTCGAACAGCTAATCAAGCGCCACTACCCTGAGCAATGGCAACAACATCTCGAGCCTTAGCCTATCTAGCGTTCACTAAAAAACAAATCGCCATAAAGTGCACCGGCAGCGAGCCCCGAGTTGTCGGTATCGGTCATTAGAACTACCAGCTGTATGCTGCGAACATCCTCGCCCATCAATTCTAGGAAATCTTTGCGGACATCTCGGCTTTCGCTTTGCCATTGGCCCAGTGGCGACTGGTGGTTCCGCAACGCAATCATCACCGAAGACTGCTTGGCGAAGGCATTGGGCCAGCGTGCGCCCACCGGGTAACTGCCCGACCACACATAGTTGATCGCCGTGCCCTTGTCGAAAAAGCCACGCTTGTGCACCACATACACACGCGCAGCGTAGTCATCGCCGACCTTGCTCATCTCAGGCAACCCAATCAGCGGCTCCAACACCTGCCAACGCCAGTGCAGGATGGGTGTTTTATCGAGATCTATATCAACCGCTTTAAAATAGGCCGATGCCCCGTCTTGGCTGTCGGCGGACAACGCCCAGACACCGTCATCAGCCTGTTTGAGTTTGTACTGCGTTCCGCTGGCAAAGGCATGCTCGCGCCACCCGTCGGTGGCTTGCTGAGAAAACAAGCCAATAGTGTGCTTCTCCTCACCTGCAGATCGGACGATCATCGGTTGAGACAACACCGACAAA
>JBMYWE010000097.1:0-8038 GCA_049607125.1 Granulosicoccaceae bacterium
GTCCAAAGCGTGCCCCACCAACGGCAGTGCAAAGATAAAAGCGGACAACAATAAAAAGCCAATGATCAGATAGTGTCGTCGGCGGGTTTGTAGAGGAGACGAGGAATAGCGCATCGCGACAAGTCCTTTGATCAGTGCTGGCGCGACGGCCAGAGACCGCCGATTGCCAATGGTCAGCAGCCACACCGAGCACAGTGCTCGGTGGGCCACGGGTAGCGTTTAACTGCCGCTATTGAGCGCGTCATTGATCGAACTGGGATCAAAGCTCAGAGCAGCAGCGCTACGCCAAGTGATGCGCTCGCGGTAGATCTCAGAGACTTCATTGGCATCGCCCGCCAACAGAGCTCCGGTAGAACACATCTCAGCACACAAGGGCAGCTTGCCCTCGGCCAAGCGGTTGCCGCCGTACTTTTGCTTCTCTTCCGAGGAGCCATCGGCTGCCGGGCCACCGGCACAAAAAGTACATTTGTCCATCTTGCCGCGACTGCCAAAGGCACCGTCGGTTGGGAACTGCGGCGCGCCAAAGGGACAGGCATAAAAGCAGTAGCCACAACCGATGCAGATGTCTTTATCGTGTAGCACCACACCGTCGTCAGTGGTGTAGAAGCAATCCACCGGGCACACCGTGGCGCAGGGAGCATCCGAGCAATGCATACACGCCACGCTCATGGAGCGCTCACCGGGCTCACCGTCTTTGATGGTGACAACGCGACGACGGTTGATTCCCCAAGGCACGTCGTTTTCGTTTTTACAGGCCGTGACACATGCATTGCATTCAATACAGCGCTCGGCATCGCAGAGAAACTTCATTCTAGCCATGATTATTTACCCCTCAGGCGCTGGTCAGTTTGCACAGAGAACACTTGGTCTCTTGCATTTGCGTGACAGAATCGTAGCCGTAAGACATCGCCGTATTAGCCGACTCGCCCAACACATAGGGCGCAGACCCTTCCGGATACTTGGCCTGCAGGCTCTCGCCGTGCATATGACCACCAAAGTGGAAAGGTAGAAACACAACCCCGCGCTCCACTCTGCGCGTGACCAAGGCCTTGACCTTGATCTTGCTACCCTCGGGCCCTTCAACCCAAACATCTTGTCCATCGCGCACGCCAGCATCGTTGGCGTCAGCCGGATGAATCTCGGCGAACATGTCTTGCTGCAGTTCTGCCAACCACGGGTTGGAGCGAGATTCGTCACCGCCGCCCTCGTATTCCACCAGACGACCGCTGGTGAGAATCAACGGGTAATCTTTGCTGTAGTCTTCGGCCTGGATTGAGCCGTAGCGTACCGGCAGCCGGTAGTGAGACTTGCGGTCTTCGTAGGTGGGATACTCCGCTACTAGGTCGCGACGGTTGGTGTACAGTGGCTCGCGGTGCACGGGCACAGGATCGGGGAAAGTCCATACCTTGACCCGCGCCTTGGCATTGCCAAAGGGTGAGCAACCGTGGGCAATCGCCACGCGCTGAATACCACCCGAGCGGTCGGTCTTCCAGTTCTTGCCTTCAGCCAGCTCTTTTTCCTCAGCGGTGAGATCATCCCACCAGCCGAGCTTCTTGAGCATGTCGGCGCTGAACTCGGGGTAGCCGTCTTCAATCTCGGAACCCACAGGGTAGGAGTCTTCGGCTAACAAGTTCTCCCCCTCATGCTCAACACCAAAGCGTGCACGAAAGTTCAAACCACCATCGGCGACGGGCTTACTGGTGTCGTAGAGGTTTGGTGTGCCCGGGTGCCCCATCTCGGGAGTGCCCCAACACGGCCAAGGAAAACCGTAGTACTCACCATCGCAAGGACCACCTTCTGCCTTGAGCGTGGTCTGGTTAAAGCTCGCCATGTTGTCGAGCTGTTTTTTCATGCGCTCGGGGCTCTGCCCGGTGTAGCCGATGGTCCACATGCCTTTATTGAACTCGCGCGTGGTGTCCTCAATATTCGGCTCGTCGTTCTCGACGGCTATATTCACAGTGAACTGATCAGCAAAACCCAGTTTGCTGGCCAACTTATACATGATGGTGTGATCGGGCAAAGATTCGAACAGGGGCTCGATCACCTTCTCCCGCCACTGCAGCGAACGGTTTGATGCCGTGGCAGAACCGTAGGTCTCAAACTGCGTACAGGCGGGCAACAGGTACACGCCGTCTTTTCGATCGTGCATAACCGCGCTGACCGTGGGATACGGGTCGATCACCACCATCAAGTCGAGCTTTTCCATGGCGGTTTTCATCTCCGCACCACGGGTTTGGCTGTTGCGTGCCCCCAGAAGACCATGGCACGCAGATTGTCCTTTTGCGCGATGTTGTCTTTATTTTCTAGTACGCCATCAATCCAGCGCGAGACAGGGATACCTTTGGTGTACTGAGCCGAGACATCTTTGCCACCGCTCTGCTCGTAGCTGCCGTTGTCAAAGCGCCCTGCCACCCACTCGGGGTCCACGCCCCAGACCGCTGACCAGTGCTTCCAAGCACCACCGGATAAACCATAGTATCCCGGCAAAGTGTGACTGAGCACGCCGAAATCTGTGGCGCCCTGCACGTTGTCGTGACCACGGAAGATGTTAGTGCCGCCACCAGATTTGCCCATGTTGCCCAACGCAAGTTGGAAGGCACAGTAGGCGCGTGTATTGTTATTGCCAATGGTGTGCTGCGTACCACCCATGCACCAGATAAAGGTGCCTGGCTTGTGCTCTGCCATAATTTTGGCCGCACGTTTGACGATCTCGGGCTTGGCACCGGAGACACGCTCCACTTCTTCAGGGGTCCACTTGGCGACTTCGGCGCGCACATCGTCCATGCCAAATACGCGCTGGCGGATGAACTCTTTGTCTTCCCAACCGTTTTCAAAGATGTGCCACAACATGCCCCAAGTGATGGCAACGTCGGTACCGGGGCGAATGCGCACATACAAATCTGCATGTGCAGCGGTACGCGTAAAGCGTGGGTCAATGACAATAAGCGGCGCATTGTTGCGCTCTTTGGCGCGAAAGATATGCGCCAGCGAGACCGGGTGTGCCTCAGCGGGGTTACCACCGATCACCAACATTGCTTGACTGTTGTGGATGTCGTTGTAAGAGTTGGTCATGGCGCCGTAGCCCCAGGTGTTTGCCACACCGGCGACCGTGGTGGAGTGACAGATACGCGCCTGATGATCGACGTTATTGGTGCCCCACAGCGCGGCAAACTTGCGGAATAAGTAAGCCTGTTCGTTGTTGAATTTAGCAGAGCCCAACCAATACACTGAATCGGGCCCCGATTGCTCGCGTATGGAGAGCATCTGGTCGCCAATATCGGCAATAGCCTCTTCCCAGCTCACTTTCACCCACTTGCCATCGACTAGCTTGGTGGGGTGCTTGAGGCGACGTTCACCGTGCCCGTGCTCGCGAACGGCCGCGCCCTTGGCGCAATGCGCTCCCATATTGAAGGGGTGATCAAAGGCGGGCTCTTGTCCGGTCCAAACGCCATTCTTTACTTCAGCGACAATACCACAGCCCACCGAGCAGTGAGTGCAGACTGAGCGTTTGATCTCAACCTTGCCGGCCGCGCTTGTGTCGTCGGCAGCTTCGGCCTTTTTAACCAGTACCGGCGCCGCACCTGTTGCCATGGCAGCCGCACCCATACCCAGACCGGAGTTGCGCAGAAATTGGCGACGTCCCACAGCGCGTCCACTGAGCTTGTGCCCAAAACTTGGCGACGAGTTGACCACCGGTGCATTTTTTTTGCGTATTTTCATGCTCATTCCCTCGTTCAGAATCGCGCGCGCTTGTAATAAGCTTGCACGTGTTCAGTTTTGGAATATCCCTGCGCGCTCATCGGTTCGGCAACTATGGTTGGCTGCTCGACTTCTGCTGCGAGGCCGACTTGGCTGGCAGTCATCGCTGCGCCACCCGCCAGTGCACTCTTGCGTAGAAAACCTCGTCTTCCAGCTTTGATCAGTTTCTTATGAATTTGCATGGCACCCATCCTCCGTCATCAACCGGGTACTGGTGGCGGCCGACACTGAACCGCACAAGGGTTTGAATCAAGATATTTGCTTTATATGTATACCTTTGACTCAAACTAAAACCGTCACGTCGGACCAAGATGCCACTGACACAAAACCAACGACATGCGCTGCAACATCTGGTTCGCGAATATCACCGAGACAAAAACCAAGTGTATGCAGTGGTCCAACAAAAGGGACAGCACTGCAATACAAACAACGTCTTAGGCACTGATAAGTATATAGATAAGCTACAAAAATATCAGGCCAGATCAACTACAAATAGAGGCTTTTATAAACCTCGACGCCTCCCAAATTGAGCGTTTTTGAGACAAATTGAAAAAAAGTGTTGCGCCTGTTCAAATTTGTAACACTATTTAGTAGCACTAACTGTGAATGCCTTTTATTTACAAACAATATTAATTTTTAAATTAATATATTCGAGAATTTTAATTTATGTTAAGCAGGCATGCTCAAGTATTGTTTTTCAAATGCGTAGAAAGCCAAGCCCAATTGACCGATAGCGCGATAGAAGTTGGCAGACTTGGCTTTACTCAGCTCGGAGAAAAACCGCTCCACCCAAGGGGCCAAGTGCTGCTCAAAGAAGGCCTGCTGACGCTCTAGCGAATATTTTTCTTGATTGACAATCAAGGTCGCCATCACCGCCAATTCTTGAGCGATGTGATCCTCTGTATTAGGGTTCCCTTCCACCCGCTCAAGGCCAAACGCCCGCAGCGAGTCGCGCAAATCAGCTAGCGGGTGTTCTTGCAAAAATCCCGTGATATACCAGGAACCAAAAGGCACCAGCTCCCCACGGCCAAGGCCTATAAACAAATTAAAGAATTCATCTTCGATAACCGCCGCCTCAGCACCACGCGCTGCTTCACTGAGCGATTTCCAGCCCTTCGCCAACGCGCCGTCCACCGCCTCTTCAGCAGTTAGGTGCGCCAGCGCATCTAGCTGCTCTTGTGCAGGAGCTTGGCTCAGTAAACCGGCCAAAAATAAATAACAGTCCGCGCGGAGTTCTTGATCTTGGTGCTCTTGGGGGTCGGACATACCAAATTCTCGCTTTCGTTTAGGTGAACAACCTCAGGGTCTGTTCAGTGTCTCAGGAATTAAGGGTCGGGGAATCCGACTCCATCATATCGACGACACGACAGTCTTCGCACATTTTAAGTCTGTTTAAGGCGGCAGGCTCTTGGAACATCGGGTGATTGGCCAGCTTCGCGGTGATAGTCTCAATGCCGCTGCGAGTGGCAAAGGGTTTGGCACAGCGCAGGCAGCGATAGGGTTCTTCTCGATACAGCACCACAGGCTCGCGAGCCGCGTTGGAATCGTAGAGATAACGCGGCAGTCGGCTCAAGGCATCTTCGGGACAGGTATTGCGACAAAGCCCACATTGCACACAAGCCTCTTCGACGAACTTCAGGCCAGGAGCATCACCGCCCATGCTCATTAACGCGCTGGTCGGGCATGCCGAAGTACAAGCCATACACAGGGTGCATTTGTCGCCAGCCACAACAATAGCTCCAAAAGGCGCGCCGATGGGCAACTCGGCCAATTCTGGGACCGTTTGCACCGCCCGGCTGGCCAGCCGATCCATCGCGCGACGAATGAGCTGTCGCTTGTCGTCAAATAGCGCGTAGGTGGCCGGCTCAGACACCCAGGCAGGGACGGCTTCAAGCTTGGCGATATCCGCCCCTTGCGCCATACCCATCAAGTCAATGGCTTTGGCATCTATACCCAGACCGTGCAACAAGGCATGCGCGTAGCTCATTTGCTCTGCCAGCAATTGGCCGTCACTGCTGTCGGAGTCCGCGCAGAGCAACACCACATTGCCAGCACCAAAGGCTAGCAGGGAAAGCCAGATATCCATACCGATAGAACTGACTTCTTCAACGGCTACCGGTAGACAGCTGTCGGGGATGGAATCGCGCTGTGCTTGCAGATAGGCCTCGCCCGACTCGGCGGGGTAAAAAACCACCGTGCGCAGCGCACCTTCACTCATCTGCAAGATATCGCGCAGCTGATTCAGGGAAGTCACCGCATCGGGGAAAGCAAAACGCAGGGCACCCGTAGGGCAAACAGTAGTACAGCTACCGCAACCCATGCACAGCATATTGTCCAGCTCAATCGAGTTGCCGATAGAGCGAATGGCCCCAGCCGAACAGGCATTGATACAAGCGTCACAACCGCGCTTCTGACTGGCGCCGTGGGCGCATTTGCTCTGATCGTAAAGGCTGAAAATAGGCTTTTCAAATTCGCCTGTCATCTCATTCGCTTCAAGCAGTGCCGCTTCCAAAGAAGACTCATCTCGCGGGGCAAAATAACCAAGTGGCACAGTGGTATGCTCGACTAGAGGCTTACCACCCGCGTCGAAGACCACATCGAAATAACCTTCGCCTAATTGCGCAGCCTTAACAGCTGAAATCTGCCCGCCGCCGTCTTGCAGCAATACATCAAAACGGCCCAAATACCCGCTCATCGAGGCCAACTGCGCCACGACGACACGCTCACCGTCTTCGGTTAACAACAACTCGGGCGACTCGCGGCTGCTGTCGAGCACTAGCACCGTGCACTGCAAATCGGGCAGGCGCGATGCCAGTTCAAGCCCATAGTCAGCCTCGGCGACAATCAAGCAGCGCCCCTTGGATTCATAGACTACTTGCGCGCTCGCCGGCAAGGAGCCAGCCCCCTCTTCGGGGAAATCGAAACCTTCATTCATTCTCGGTACTATCCTGCTCTTTTGGCTTGTCTTCACGCTGAATTTCGGTTGTCTCGCCAGTGGCATCCAAGCCCGTATCTGCCGTCTCGACCGACTCTTCATCGACCAAGGCTTGATCTTCGTCCGCCCGCTCTCGCTCCCGCTCAGCTTGCCGCTGCTCGGCCGACTTCATTTCGCTCTGCTCGCTCTCAGCCGCTTCGCGTTCTTCTGCCAAGCGCTTTTGCCGCGTCGTCCAAGGGTCGTTGGTTACCGTGTCCCCCAAGGGTTCAAAGACAGTGAAGTCATCGTCGTAGTCATCCAGACCATCTCGTGCTTTGAAACTCGGCAAGCTAAACATCTTGCGCAAGGCCAGTTTGCGCAGTTCTTCGCTGACGCCAGGCGACAAAAAACCACTGAAATCGCTCTCGGCATTCAAGCTGGAAACTGGGGGCATATCAGCATCAGTTAGCACCGGTAGATCCGCTGCCTCTAGCGGTTCAGCATCAGCCATTGATGTTTCGTTCAGCGATGCTTCAGTGGGTGTCGACGCTTCAATCTCGACAGGAACGGCCTCACTGGGCGCTACATCGAGTGTGCGCTGCGCCGCCTTGCGCCTAGACCACCGAGCCAGTCTAGACTCTTCAGGTTGTTCAGGTTTCGTATGAGTTTCTTCAGTCACGCTTACTCGCCCCCAACACCGTCCCGCGCAATCCAAGCTTGTCCTGAGGAGGCGCCTCGAGCTTGTCCCAGCGTTTGCGCTTGCGCTTTTGCAGCTGTTCGGGTTGATAATGCTGCAGCACATAAGCCTCAATGGCTTTGTAAAGTTCAGGGGGCATGGGGGCTTGCAGCACTCGACCCTCGCCCTCCAAATAAGCGCTGGCCTCATCACAATCGGCGCTGACTAGCAGGGGCCGCAAGACACCGCCTTCACTTTCATCCTCGCACACCAGGTACAGCACAGGTTTGGCTGATATCAGGTTTAACCAGTAGCTCTCGCAGCCATCCAAGTGCAATCGCAGGTCGAGCCCGCGCCAGAGATATTGCTCGCCTTCGGGCTCGTTGCGCACCTGCTGACAACTGAGCTCACCGCCTGCGACCTCCTCTCCGGCGACAACACCGTATAATCGCCATTCTGGAAGACTCCAAAAGGCGCGCTCAATCATATATTTTTCCAATATGACCGCCACCGGGAAACGCGTGGGTAATTGCTCTGCTTGATCCATTCTCAGCCTTACAGTAGCTTCTCTCTCGCGAAGTGCAGCCCAGATACGTGAAGCTGCGACTTCTTAGAACGCAAAAGGTTAACACTTTTTTTCACTCGACCGCACTCGACCTTGGGCCAACAGGTCAACTGTTAACGGCCCG
>JBMYWE010000098.1:0-8013 GCA_049607125.1 Granulosicoccaceae bacterium
TCCTCAAGACAGCCTACTAGTGAGCCACTATTACGAGAACACCCGCAGTAAAACTCTGCGCGAAAACGTGCCTACCAGCACCAAATTTGGCTCTTGTTCCAAGCACCAGTTGCAGTTGACCCAAGCGCTTCATCCTGGTCAATTTAATTTGCTGCTTTTCGGCGCGGGCCACTTGGGGCAGGCACTGGTGCCACTGCTATCAAGCCTGCCCTGTAAGCTGCAGTGGTTTGACTCACGCGAGCAAGTTGCAGCCTCTGCCAGCGCGCCGCACGCGCCATGCGAGTGGCTAGAGTCACCCAGCATTGCATTGACCGACGCCCCCACGGCGAGTTTGGTTTTGGTGATGACTCACAACCACGCGCTTGACTTTGAAATTACCGCGGCTGCTCTACGCAACAAGCATATTGCCTGGGTGGGCATGATCGGCTCTGAGCACAAACGCAAACAGTTCGAACGCAGTTTGCGCCGGTCGGCTAAAGTGCTCGACACCAAACGACTCGCTTGCCCCATTGGACAACGCCACACTGATTTACGCGACCCAGCAG
This sequence comes from Granulosicoccaceae bacterium, assembly GCA_049607125.1. Taxonomy (GTDB): domain Bacteria; phylum Pseudomonadota; class Gammaproteobacteria; order CALCKW01; family CALCKW01; genus CALCKW01. The sequence continues at coordinate 546 of JBMYWE010000098.1, forward strand.
AGCTCGCGCTGGTACTAGCCACTGAACTCTTATACGCCAGAAACCAAGTTCAACACGACCACCTCGAGAGATACCATGCCTGATGTAAATGACTTAGATCGCCGCCATATGCGTCGCGCTATAGAGTTATCAAGAGAAATGATGGAGGCCAATCAGGGAGGCCCGTTTGGCGCGGTGATCACCCGAGGGGAAACCGTGGTTGCGGAGGGGTTTAACCAAGTGACTTCTAGCTTTGACCCCACCGCCCACGCAGAAGTAAGCGCCATCCGAGCCGCCTGTCAAGCCGAGCAAAACTTCTCACTCGAGGGCTGTACCATTTACACCAGTTGCGAGCCTTGCCCTATGTGTTTGGCGGCCATTTACTGGGCCCGCATCTCACGCATCGTCTACGCCAATAGCCGCAGCGATGCCGCGGAGATCGGCTTTGACGACGACTTTCTATATAACGAGATACCTCTGCCAATCGACCAGCGCAGTATCCCCATGGAACAGACACTGGCAAAGGAGGCTTTGAGCGTATTCCAAGCATGGAACAACAAGGCCGACAAAACCCCCTATTAATATGAAGGTGAGCAGCTGCGATTTCCTATCTGGGACGACTGAACTGGTGTTTGACTCGCCAGCACCCTACCGCTCTGCCAGATATTTAGTGAAGCTGCACAAGCGCCGGTTCGGTCATAGAATTACTCCGCTTTCCCAGTACTCGAATACTCGCCAGATCACAGCTGACCGCGACCTCGTCTTGCACCACCGCTCCAACTTTCCTCGCGCAACACCCCGCGCCCACCTCAAACCGCTTCTATCGCGTGTCGTGGAACTGACACGAAAACAACACTTGTCGGGGCGAACACTCCCTCGTTGGCAGGGCCCAGAGCCTGAGAGGTTTTTTGAGGAAAAGTGTAACATTGCCAAAAAACTCAAAAGTACGTTGCCTCAGTACTTGAACTCGCTCACGATTTGCTCGTGCTTCCACCCTTGGAGAGATGTATGGCCGCTACGCCAACGCCTTTGCTAGAACTGGACAACCTGCGCAAGGAATTTCCCGGCACCTTGGCCAACGACGATGTCTCGCTGGTCATCGAAGCCGGCGAGATCCACGCTTTATTAGGCGAAAACGGCGCGGGCAAAAGCACCCTTGTCAAAATGATTTACGGGGTGCTGCGGCCCGACGCGGGCAGTATACGCTGGCATGGCGACCGTATCGAACTGCCCAACCCGCGCGCCGCGCGACGACAGGGCATTGGCATGGTGTTTCAGCACTTCTCTTTGTTCGAAGCACTTAGCGCCGCCGAGAATATTGCCCTCTCCCTGGACGACGCCCCGCCGATGGACCAACTCACCGAGCGGGCACAACAGCTCTCTGAACGCTACGGCCTGCCGCTCGACCCCTACGCGATGGTCGGAGACCTATCCGTTGGCGAACGCCAGCGCATAGAAATTGTGCGCTGTTTGCTACAGGAGCCAGAGCTGCTGATACTGGACGAGCCGACATCAGTGCTCACACCACAGGAGGCGGAGCAACTGTTTGCCACACTCGAGCAACTGCGCTCAGACGGCAAATCCATTCTTTATATTTCGCATCGACTGGACGAGGTGCAGCGTCTGTGCGACAACGCCACCGTGTTGCGCGGCGGCAAAGTGGTGGCCCATTGCAAGCCCGCACAAGAGAGCGCCGCCTCGCTCGCCACTTTGATGGTGGGCAGCGAACTACCAGAAGTCAGCCACGACGAGGCGCCTTCAAGTGGTGCGGTGCTCTTGGATGTACGCGCCCTCGAACGACCTGCGGCCTCGCCCTTCGCCGTAGCGCTACAAGACGTCTATCTACAGGGCAAAGCAGGCCGCATACTCGGCATCGCCGGAGTTGCGGGCAACGGCCAAGGCGAGCTATTCGAGGCCTTGTCAGGCGAGGCCCTGCTGGAGCAGCCTCGCTCGATCAAACTGCGCGGTCGCGTTGTCGGAAAAATGGGCATCAACGCGCGGCGAGCACTGGGCGCAGCTTTCGTCCCCGAAGAGCGGCTCGGCCACGGTGCGGTGCCACCCATGAGTTTGGTGGACAACGCCTTGCTATCGCGCCACCGCAGCGATGGGCAAGCCTTTGTTGGGTGGAGTGGGCGCATCAAGCGCGGTAAATTGCGCGCGCTAGCGAATCGAATTGTCACCAGCATGGATGTGCGTTGCGCCAGCACAGAGCAAACTGCCGGGGCCTTGTCAGGCGGCAATTTACAAAAGTTTATTATTGGCCGTGAGCTCGACCGCAAACCCTCGGTGATGGTGGTCAACCAGCCCACTTGGGGCGTAGACGCTGGCGCGGCACTGCGTATTCGCAACGCCCTCGTACAGCTCGCACGCGACGGCTCGGCCGTTATCGTTATCAGCCAAGACCTCGAAGAGCTACTGCAGATCAGCGACGACATCTCCGTCATGCACGACGGTCGACTCAGCGCACCCATGCCCGCCTGCGATGCTACTCCCGAGAGTATCGGCCTGTTGATGGGCGGCGCAGAAGACTACACAGGAGCGAGCGCCTAATGGCTCTAGAACTGGTCAAACGTCCTACGCCTTCGGGCCTATTTGCAGCCTTGTCTCCGCTTATAGCCTTTGCGCTGACGCTGGTGGCAGGTGCTATTTTGTTTAAAATACAAGGCGTACCGCCACTGCAAGGGCTGTATACCTATTTTGTAGAACCCTTAACCGAGACTTGGTCACTGCACGAGCTGGCGATCAAGGCGGCACCGCTTATATTAATTGCCGTGGGTTTGGCGGTGTGCTTCTTATCCAACAACTGGAATATCGGCGCAGAGGGCCAGTTTATTCTGGGCGGTGTTCTAGGCTCGGTGATACCGGTACTCTACCCCGATCTTGTCAACAGCAGCACCTTGCCACTCATGCTGGCAATGGGCGCACTGGGTGGTGCCTTGTTCGGGCTTATCCCCGCCGTGCTCAAGGTCAAATTCAATACCAATGAAATACTCACTAGCCTCATGTTGGTCTATGTGGCGCAGTTGTTTCTCGACTGGCTTGTGCGTGGCCCTTGGCGCAATCCGCAGGGCTACGGTTTCCCGCAGACGCGCAGCTTCGACGAGTTGGCACTGCTGCCCGCCATCAACAACGAAGCAGGCCGTGCTCACTGGGGAATTGCATTTGCAATTATTGCAGCTCTGGCTCTTTGGTGGTTGCTGCGCAGTACTCGCACAGGGTTCGAGGTTCGGGTCATCGGTGCGAGCCCTCGCGCTGGTGCCTTTGCCGGGTTCTCCAACAAGCGGCTCACTTTGTTTGTTTTTGCGCTCTCAGGGGGCTTAGCGGGTTTGGCTGGCATCATCGAAGTCTCGGGCACCATCGGTCAATTGCAGCCCACAATCTCTCCTGGCTATGGCTTTACGGCCATCATTGTCGCCTTTTTAGGCAGACTCAATCCGGCGGGTATAGTCGCCGCGGGCACGGTGTTGGCACTCACCTATCTCGGCGGCGAGGCCGCACAAATGTCCTTAAACCTCTCTGACAAAGCAGTGCGGGTGTTTCAGGGCTTACTGCTCTTTTTTGTACTGGCCACCGACACACTGATTCACTACCAACTACGACGGTCCGGAGGCAAACATGGCGCCTGAATTAATTGTCAACGTACTACTCACCATCGCCACGGCGTCTACTCCGCTGCTCATCGCCGCCATGGGAGAATTAGTGGTCGAGCGCTCGGGCGTGCTCAATCTCGGTGTCGAAGGCATGATGATTATCGGCGCCGTATGCGGCTTTGGTGGCGCAGCACTGAGCGGCAACCCGTGGATAGGCGTGCTGGCGGGTATCGCCGGCGGCGTGCTGGCCTCGATGCTCTTTGGAGTATTGACGCTTTCCATCGCCACCAACCAAGTCGCCACGGGGTTGTCACTAACACTACTCGGCTTAGGATTGTCGGGGCTGCTCGGCGAGTCTTTTGTTGGCCAGGCGGGCAACAAATTGCCTGCCGTAGATTTAGGGCCTCTCACCGATCTGCCAGTGATTGGTCGCCTGTTGTTCGGTCAAGACCCGCTTTTTTATCTGTCGCTGCTGCTGGTAGCTGGAGTGAGCTGGTTTTTGTTTCATTCGCGTGCTGGACTGGTACTTCGCGCTGTTGGCGACAGCCACGATTCCGCTCACGCGCTGGGCATGAGCGTGATCAAAATCCGCTATGCCGCCGTCGCTTTTGGCGGAGCCTGCGCCGGATTGGCCGGAGCGCATCTGTCGCTGGTGTACACCACCCAGTGGGTAGAAAACATGACGGCCGGGCGCGGCTGGATAGCACTGGCGTTGGTCGTGTTTGCCAGTTGGCGCCCTTGGCGGGTGTTGGCGGGTGCTTATCTATTCGGTGGTGTTACCATCGGCCAACTGCATGCACAAGCCTTTGGCGTATCAGTGCCCTCACAATTGTTATCTGCGCTGCCGTATTTGGCCACGATAGTGGTCTTAGTGTTCATTTCTCGCAACAGACGCCTCACCATTCTGAATACTCCAGCCTGCTTGGGACGGCCATTTGTGCCGCATAGATAACGACAGCTGGCAAGCTGTGAGATAATTTCCACAAGACGGTTCGAACCCTCGAACCCCTATTTGCTCTAAAGCCCTATAACGAGGACTTCTTGATGAAAAAATCCCTTCTCGGACTCGCCGCGCTGGCGATGCTCTCTGTCGGCTCAGCTCAAGCTGCCGATAAATTTAAAGCCTGCTTTGTCTATATCGGCTCAAAAACCGATGGCGGCTGGACACAAGCCCACGACATGGGCCGCGAAGAAGCACAAAAAGCACTGGGTGACGCAGTAGAGACCGTATACGTCGAAAACGTTGCTGAGGGCCCAGACTCCGAGCGCGCCATCGAGCGTTTTGCCCGCTCTGGCTGCAACATAGTTTTCACCACCAGCTTTGGCTACATGGATCCTACCCTGAAAGTCGCCAAGCGCTTCCCCAAGGTAATGTTCGAGCACGCAACAGGCTACAAATCGGCTGAAAATGTCACCAACTACAATTCACGCTTCTACGAGGGACGCTATATCCTCGGCCAGATTGCCGCGAAAGTATCCAAAAAAGGTGTCGCGGGCTACATCGCCTCCTTCCCAATCCCCGAGGTGGTGCAAGGCATCAACTCATTTGTCATCGGTGCGCGCAGTGTCAATCCAGACTTCAAACTGAAAGTAGTCTGGGTCAACACTTGGTACGACGCCGGTAAAGAAGCCGACGCCGCCAAAGCACTGGCCGACCAAGGCGTGGACATTCTCACCCAACACACCGACTCCACAGCCCCCATGCAAGTAGCAGCCGAGCGTGGCATCCATGCATTTGGTCAAGCACTCGACCAAATCGCAGCTGGCCCCGAAACTCAGCTCACCGCAATTATCGACTCCTGGGGCCCTTACTACGTCAAGCGTATCCAAGCCGCAATGGATGGTAGCTGGGAGAGTCAATCCTCATGGGATGGTCTGGCCGATGGCATTTTAACCATGGCGCCCTACACCAATATGCCCGACGAAGTAAAAGCCATGGCTGAAGCCACCGAAGCGGCGATCATCTCGGGAGAACTGAAACCTTTCACTGGCCCCCTCAACAAGCAAGATGGATCAGCATGGCTAGCGGACGGTGAATCAGCAGACGACGGCACCCTGCTCGGTCTTGGCTTTTTTGTCGAAGGCGTAGACGGCGAACTGCCTCAGTAAAATCAAGCCCACAAAAAACCGCAGCTGGCCTCGCCGCTGCGGTTTTTTATTGCCGTTTTATTTGAATCAGGCAGCCAGCTGCTCAAACACCACTTGGTTTCGGCCGTTTTCTTTGGCGTTATACAGGCGCCTGTCTGCCTCCATCAGCATCTCGTATAAATCCTGGTAATTCTCGCCCATCATTACCGCACCAATGCTAACCGTAACGACAACCCTTTCACCGCCAAACTTAAATTCAATGCTCTGGACTCGCTCTCGAATCGCTTCAGCCGTGTTGTTTAGTTGAGCCTTGGCAATACGAGGTACTAGCAGACAGAACTCTTCACCACCCATTCGAAATACCACATCTTCCGCTCGGACACTTTGCTTAAGTGTCTGCGCTACTTTCCTCAGAACCTCATCGCCGCAGTCATGCCCGTATGTGTCATTGATTGATTTAAACCAATCCAAGTCCACCATCAACAAGCCCATCATCAGTCCCTGTTCTTCCGAGTGCACTCGGCGCCTTTCAAATATAGCATCCAGCCCGAGACGATTATTAAGCCCCGTCAACGGGTCTGTTTCCGCTAGGTCAGACAAGCGCCGTTGAGAGTCATTCCGTGCTTTCTCATAAGCGTGTACAAAGCCCCAAACTGCAGCAGACACTACGACAGTATTCAAAATTGCGGCGGGATCATGGTATTCGGGCTGATCCCAAACCCTGATTGTAAACTGCGCGCCCACACTCGTGTAAAAAGCGGCAGTAAGAAAAAGCCCCAGTCGCTCGCCCAGCCCAGTGTAGGCGAGCACGGGGATAACATATACCCAAGCGAACATAGTGACCGAAGCGGCGGGCAGAAAAATCGCCCAAGAGACGATTGCAAAAATTGGCAATGCAAAACAGGCCACCACCAACCTTGGCCTACGAATTCGCTCGACGCGGCGATAGAGAAAAATTGCGGACACACAAAAGGCCAGTTCGCAAATGGCTAGAAAGTCGTATCCGCGATAGAAGTTTATACAGGCAAACAGAAAACCTGCAGGCACAGCCAAGCCCAAGAGCACTTTCAGCACGGCTCGTTGGTGGCTGAAATCGGAATCCCGCTCGCCTACCGCATTCGGTTCTTTTTGAAGTTTCGCCTGTTGACCCACTAGAACATACACTTAGGGTTTGATTCACTAGGTTTCGGCTGAGCAACCGCTTCCTACATTTCTGAAGTAAGAATTGCGCTCGACAATTCTAAATCTATCCACTAAAACGTAAGTCATCGGTACAAAAATAATTCGCCATCAAGCGTGGGGAGATTGTATTAAAATTTGCAGCATAGCCCGTGAAGCTTAAAACATACCTCCAGGAAATGAGGCCATGCTAGCCATGAAAAGAAAACTGCTGGTGCTAGTTTTTCTGAGCACAAATATATTGGTCGGCTGCGCCACACTGAACAAACGCGAATGCGCTTCAGCCAACTGGCGAGATATTGGAAAACAGGATGGTATAGAAGGACGGCAAAGCAGCTATTTTGCGAAACACCAGAAAGCATGTGCCAAGCACAATTACCCAGTTGATTCCAACGCCTATCACGCCGGCAGAGACCAAGGATTACTCACCTTTTGCACTGCCAAGAACGGCTATCTGACGGGCCTATACGGCAGAGAGTATTACGGCGTGTGCCCAGACAACATGGAGCCAAGCTACATTAAATCTTACATTAATGGCCTAAAACTTAGGCTAGATGAGCTGAAAATTGAACAAGATCGACTAAGTTGGCACTGGCGGCCTCGACTCGAGCCCACAAAACCTTCCAAAGACA
>JBMYWE010000099.1:0-7993 GCA_049607125.1 Granulosicoccaceae bacterium
TATCTGTTCCCGTAACCGTATAGGTGGTGGTCACTTCTGGAGAGGCAGTTACAGATTCACCTGTATTCTGTGGATCACCACCAAGTTTTGGCAGTTCTTGGTACTCACGCCGCCGCTCGTCCAAAGTTTGTTCTGAAATAGGCTTGTCAGGCATTAATCTGCACCTCTACTAACTTAAGATGCGGTAATGTCAGCATCACTAATTTCACGGCCCAGAGCTTTTGAAAGAGCCGATGAACCTTCTGCCAATGCGCAATTTCAGGCGAGTCGTCTCGCGCCCAAGGCCATCGCAACTGCAGCTGTTGCCGCTGAGTCTCCGCATCCAGAAAAACCCGCAGCGGCAATCGACTGCGCGGCGAATCAATCGTGCAAGCCAACATCACGGGCACCAACTGCACATCATGTAATATCTGGCACAGCTCCTCTACCTGCTCCAAGGGCCAGTAGAAGTCGGACAAAACAAAAACCAGCCCACGCCTTCCACCAATTTTTGAGGCCGCTAAATTCACACCTTTTGCGCTCTTCCCTTGCGGTTTAAACACGCGCAATCTTTCTAGCAAATCAATCGGAAGTGCGGCACACCGGCGCGTATTTAAACTCAGTTCAGGTCGATAGCTCTCATCCGCTACATGCAACGCAAACCTATCGCCGTAGCCATAGGCGGATCGCGCGGCCATTTCAGCAAAATGTAAAAAGGTATCGTAGGGTCGGTTGTTGGCGGAAGCTGCCATCGATGCACTGACATCTGCCAGTACCACAATATGGGCGGATGATTGATGCCGAAACCTCCGACTCCAAATTCTTTTGAGCGGATCTCGCGCGCTGCGCCGCAGGTCGATTCCCCGCGGATCTTCTCCCAATCGCATCAGGGCATTTTCCTTAATCTCAAATCCACTGCCCAGCAAGGCACTTTGGTGACCGCCGGGGCGACTGAGTCGCGAGAGCCAGTGGCAGCGATAGCGAAAAACTCCCGACTGAACACTCACACTGCAGGTACCCGCCGCAATATGGCCTCAACCAACTGTGGTGCAATTTCCGCGTGATGCATGGCATAGGCTGGTCGCAAAAATACGCGATGGCCGATGCATACGGGAAATACCTCACGAATGTCTTCGGGAAGAACCTCTGACCGACCCTGTAAAAAAGCCATTGCCTTGGCCGCACGCAACAACCAGCTAGTACCTCGAGGACTGCACCCCGCTTGCACCAAACGCGACATATCGACCGATGGAATTTCAACTCCAAGCAGTTCAGGATCACGCGTCGCCATACACAAGGCGAGTGCATAGCGAGTCGCGGTCTCACTGGCATAGACCGATCGCTGCAGCTGCGATCCCAGTATCCGCAACTCCCGATAGGGCAAAGTCTCGGAGTCAATGGCCTGAATCAAAGCATCCGTGTCGTGATACTTTGACTCACTGAGCAAAGCCAGCTGATGCTCGGCGCTTTCGGGGTAGTTCATCTGCAACTCAAACAGAAAGCGATCTCGTACTGCCGCTGGGAGCTCGTAGGTTTCTTCCGGTTCCAATCGATTGCGGTCTGCGAAGAGTTGCAGATGCGGGAACGACGCGCTGCGCCCAAAAGCAAGCACACTGCGCTCGGCCATTAAACGCAGCAAAGTGGCGTGTATCTGGGGCCGGGCGCGATTGATTTCGTTAAAGAAGAACACAGCCATGTCTTCGCCATAGCGCAGCAATGGCCCAGCCTCTACCACTGGCTGCCCATCCGGATTGACATAGGCGTCGTAGAGCAAATCTGCGGGCATCAGATCAACGCTGCCATCAATACGTTCCATCGGTCCGCCAATGGCTCTAGCCGCTGCACGCAGCAAGGTCGTTTTTCCTACCCCAACGTCGCCCTCCAGCAGCACATGTCCGCGGCACAAGATGCTCAGCATCAAAAAGCGTACGGTCCGCTCCTGTCCCAAAATCACTTGGTTGAGCTGTCGCTCGACAGCCAGCGCACGCTCGCGCCAGTGCTTGAGACTAGCTGTTGAGTCAGGTTGAGCCTGTGCGCTGCTGACCATGGCACGCTCGCAAATAGAAAATTGCTCAGACCTTATCGCAGCAACCACTGGCCAAAGAAACTTACGGCAACGGGCGCCCCTGCGCACCATTTTTGGAGTTTTAGAGCCCACATTTGGGACATTAACGGGTGCTTGTCAGCCGACAGAGCACCAAACTTGCCCGCTAGCAATCTGCAACCACGCCGGCTGGGGTTTATACTGAGCCCAATAGATGTTTTGTGAGAATGACGGTGGAACAACAAGCCCTCCAAAAAAAACGCGGCATGAGCGTGTTAGGCATTGTGCTGATTACAGCTTTCATCACCATAGCTGGCACAATCTGGCTGTTAAACAGCGAACTATTTGCAGATCGCTTCACCCCCACTGAGCTCAGCGGTGAAGAGAAAATCGAGCTGCAGCAAAAGCTCAAAGCCGTGGGCCTAAGCGATCTAGATGTCGGTCTGAACGCTGAAGAAAACATGGATCCGGAACCCTATACCGAAAACCCAGACAATCGCGAGATTTCACTGAGTGAACGGGAAGTAAATGCACTGTTGGACAAAAACAGCGACATGGGGGAGAAGCTCGTATTGGATTTCTCCGATAACTTAATGAGCGCCAAGCTTTTGATGCCACTTGACCCCGACTTTCCTTTTTTCGGCGGTAAAACACTGCGCGCCAGTACCGGGGTATCCGTCAGCGTCAAGAACGGCGTCCCTTCGGTAGTGCTCAAAGGGGTTAGCGTTTGGGGGGTGCCCGTGCCCAACGCATGGCTTGGTGGCCTAAAGAACGTCGACCTAGTCAACGAGTTTGGCGATGCGGGTTTTTGGAAGAGTTTTTCCGAAGGCATCGAAGACGTTGAAGTGCGCGAGGGTCAGCTCAAACTAAAACTGCGCGAGTAAGCTAGCCTCTTTTTCATGCCGCGCCGTCGCGCCAATCGCTGGCCTTGACATGCCCCCAACAAGCAGGAAACGTCACAAGATACTGCGAACCTTCGCACGCACATCTACTTTGTTGTCGAATTCGCTGTTCAACACTCAGTTGCCCGCACACGTACTGCGGGTGACTCCGGTGTTTTATCTACCCTAAAAACACTGATCAAATGCCACCGCTCGAATCGCTCCACTAATTGCATCGCCAGCTGCCACTCGGTCTCCTCAATAGCTGGCGCACAGACGAGCAAGTCCTCATCGGCGCGACTAAAGTGACTACCTCGCCTCTGGTTGGGCCTGAGCCAAAGTGACTGAACACTCGGGAGCTCTATCAAGGCATCGAGCAACTTGGGATCAATATCAGACATGTCTGCAGTGTAGCAGTCGGCAGCACAGCAATCGCGGCGCCAGAAATAAGATAGGCCAAAGACAGGAAAGGTACGTGAAGTCGAATTAGACAGTCAGCTGCCTGCACAGCCAGTTTGGCTGAGAAATGGCTGTTTCTAGTTCTGAGCTTGGATTTTCGCCAGTTCCGCATCAGCGTTGGTGATCAAACGAAAACTCACTCGGCGTGAGCGCCGCTGGTTTTCGCTGCCGTCGGGGTTTCGTACCAACCTCGCCGAAGACATGCCCACCGCCACCACGCGCTGGCGCACCCAGTCACGGTATGCGGCTACCCGAGGTAGCTCGTATAAATAGCGCAACACGGCGCGAGTACGGTCCTGAGAAAGCGCCATGTTTTCAAACCACGCACGGGTTTCGTCAGCCGACTCGGACCAATCACTGCTGGCGTGCCCTTCGATTCGAACCTCGTCAATCAGCTCTTTATGTGGCGCCAAGGCTTTTAAATAGCGCGGGAAGAAGTCCTTCAATATCACCCGATAACGTCGATTGAGCTCGACACTGCCCGGTTCAAAATTGATTTCAGGCGCACCGAAGTCAATGCTCAAGGTGGCCTGATCCAGTCGAGCATCCCAGAGCTCCAATTGCTCACCAAAAGCCTGCTGTAAGGCCTTGGCAATCTCCTCACGCCCCTCAAAGTAAGCGCTGGCAACGTCTACCGCCTGCGGCTTTTGCTCTCCCGCCGCTTGCATATCCTCTGACTGCTTTAAGGTAACCATTGCCACCAAGACAAAGGCCATCATCAAACCGGCCATCAAATCGGCCACCGGCAACCATCCGTCATCCTCTACCCGCATACGACCAGCCGTCAGGGTGCCATGCAGACTCACGGGCGTACCCCCCGACGTGGAGCACCCAGCGGTTCAGGTGCTAGCTTGTCAGCGATCACGGCACTGAGCGAACGAAAATCTCGCCGGTTGGGCATTGTCATCAGTACTTGCTGCAAGCTATCAAACTGCATTTTCAGCTCGCGCTCGCCATAGGCCAGTTGGTCCGTCTGGGCTTGTTGCTGCTGATGGATCATCAGCAGCGCATCGAGCACAGCCTGCCCCTGCTCGCGCAACTGCGTGACTTCGGCAGAGAGAGTGAGTACCGAATGCTCCGCTTGTCGTCGCTGCAGGGCCATTTGCCCGAGTAGACCCTTTTGGTCGCTGTGATCAGCGACAGCGTTGGTGATATGAATGAGATATTCGGCGTGCTCGCGCGCGTTGGTGTTGAGCTGCCGCAGCTGCTTGACGCTGTTGCTGGCTTCTATCAACAAGCGCTCCGCGATATCGTCAGTGGATTCTATGTCTTCGTTTTCCTTGAGATGCTGCAACGCGCGCACCTGGACCATTTTGAACACTAACGACAGGGCCATCGCCAGCAGACTGCTATAGAAAGCGGTACTCAGGCCAGTCAGTGCCTCGCCCAAGCCCTCGGAAATTTGGTGATGTTTAAAACCACTCAGACCCACCACAACTCCGGCAAACGTCCCAAGCACACCCATCGAAAGCAAAGTAGATGAGGCAGACTGCACCCAAGCATCCCCCGGTCCACGCAGCGCCAAACGAAAACAAAAGCTCACAAAAGCAATTAATATCAACCACATAAATTGACCGCTGAGGTCAAATCGCAGCAGTTCGGCGCCAACAGCCGCTATCAAATCCGATATCATTTCGGTGTTCCCACAAGATGTCCTTATCCTCCCCTCCCAGAGCAAAATCGACACCAACCCCCGAGCCCCCGCTAGCCTACGGGCTCACCCAGTCGAAAAAACAAGCCAAACAGCAAATTTTCGTTATAATGGGCGGATTTCCTGTGCTCCACTCAACGTCAAACCGCCCTAAGAACCCGTTTTTGGGAGCCTGTTTTGGGATTTGACTCTTGTAATCTGTCGCGCAGGATCAATTATTCGAAGCACTGGATATACTTTCGGCGCTTCAAATAAGGCCGCGCTCGGCATCATTGATGCGGCTATGTGGGTCGCACCCACACGTTCGAAAGTGAACGTGCTCAACCCGTCCTTTGCGACCTTGGCCGTCACAACTATTTACCACTTAAATAACAATCGACAAGTTCCTATGACTGACTTAACACGCTATCGCAACATCGGCATCTTCGCGCACGTGGACGCGGGTAAGACCACCACCACCGAGCGCATCCTGAAACTGACCGGAAAAATCCACAAGATCGGTGAAGTACATGATGGTGCTGCCACCACCGACTTCATGGACCAAGAGCAAGAGCGCGGAATCACCATCCAATCCGCAGCGACAACTGCCTTTTGGGACGACCATCGCCTGAACATCATCGACACCCCCGGACACGTTGACTTCACCATCGAAGTATACCGTTCGCTGAAGGTTCTCGATGGTGGTGTGGGCGTGTTCTGTGGCTCTGGCGGCGTTGAGCCCCAGTCAGAGACCAACTGGCGCTACGCCAACGAGTCAAAAGTTGCGCGAATCATCTTCGTCAACAAGCTCGACCGCATGGGCGCCGATTTCTACCGTGTTGTTAAGCAGGTAGAAGACGTACTGGCTGCTCGCCCACTGGTCATGACACTGCCGATCGGTATCGAAGACAACTTCATCGGTATGGTTGACGTGCTCACGCGTAAAGCATGGGTGTGGGATGACTCAGGCGATCCCATGAAATACGAGATTCAAGACGTGCCTGCCGACATGGCGGACAAGGTTGAAGAGTACCGTGAAGCGCTGATCGAAACCGCGCTAGAAATGGACGACGAGCTGCTCGAGAAATATCTTGAAGGCGAAGAGCCAACGGAAGAGCAGGTCAAAGCCTGTATCCGTAAGGGTACTCGTGAGTTGGCTTTCTTCCCCACCTTTTGTGGCTCTGCTTTTAAGAACAAAGGCGTGCAGTTGGTACTCAACGCGGTTGTTGACTACCTGCCCAACCCCATTGAAGTTAACCCTCAGCCAGAGGTTGATCTCGAAGGTGAGCCTACCGGTGAATTCGCCATCGTTGACCCAGAGCGCCCCTTCCGCGCACTGGCGTTCAAGATCATGGACGACCGCTACGGCGCCCTGACCTTTATGCGTATCTACTCAGGCAAAATCGCCAAAGGCGACACTGTGCTCAACACCTTTACTGGCAAAACCGAGCGCATCGGACGTATGGTAGAGATGCACGCTGATTCCCGTGAAGAGATCGACAGCTGCCAGGCGGGCGACATCGTCGCATTCGTCGGCCTCAAAAACGTCCAGACCGGTCACACTCTAGCGGACATGAAAGACCCAGCGACTCTCGAGCCAATGGTCTTCCCCGATCCCGTCATCTCTATCGCTATCGCGCCTAAAGACAAGGCCGGTGCCGAGAAGATGGGCATCGCAATCGGCAAGATGGTTCAAGAAGATCCTTCTTTCCGCGTTGAGACCGACGAAGACTCTGGCGAGACCATCATCAAGGGTATGGGTGAGCTTCACCTCGACATCAAGGTAGATATCCTGCGTCGCACCCACGGTGTTGACGTCGAAGTGGGCAAGCCCCAGGTCGCCTACCGCGAGACGATCACCAAAACGATCAAAGACAGCTACACGCACAAGAAGCAGACCGGTGGTTCTGGTCAGTTCGCCAAGATCGACTACATGATCGAGCCAGCCGAAAAAGGCGAAGGCTTTGTATTTGAATCCAAGGTAACCGGCGGTAACGTACCTCGCGAATTCTGGCCTGCTATCGACAAAGGCTTCTCCAGCAGCATGGTAGAAGGCGTACTCGCCGGCTTCCCTTGCTTGGACGTTAAAGTGACTCTGCTAGACGGTGGTTTCCACGCCGTTGACTCCTCGGCCATCGCCTACGAGATCGCTGCAAAGGCTGCTTACCGTGCATCACTGCCAAAGGCTGGCCCACAGCTGATCGAGCCAATCATGAAAGTTGACGTGTTCACGCCCGACGACCACGTCGGTGACGTTATCGGTGACTTGAACCGTCGTCGCGGCATGATCAGCGGTCAAGACGCAGGCGCCACAGGCGTTCGCGTGAAAGCCACTTGTCCTCTGTCTGAGATGTTCGGCTACATCGGTGACCTGCGCACCATGACTTCTGGCCGCGGCCAGTTCTCCATGGAGTTCGATCACTACGCACCTTGCCCTGCCAACGTTGCAGAAGCGGTAATCGCAGAAGTGAAAGAGCGTAAAGCAAACAGCTAATCGCTAGCTTTAAGCCTAAAAAAACCAGCCACTCGGGCTGGTTTTTTTTTGCTTAAACCCTACCACCGCAACGCAGCTTACGGAAGCTCGCCTTATACCAAACAATCCAGTACTACAGCGCGTTGTTTACAGATCCCAACCGCTGTTCGGCAATCACGCTAACAAAACAATCCCTTTTACTCAGCACGTATTTCTGGTCCAAGCCTAGAGCCTGATCAAGATCTCTTTGACTACTGCGAATGTGCTGAATTGGATCAGTATTTGATTTGTTTTTCGTTAAATATACGAGGCTGCCTAGGCCACTAGTCGCTTCAAATCAAACCAAAACTGACCTAGCCCCCCCCCCCACAAATCATCCCATTCTCGCTACGCCACGGAGCTCTTGAATAGGCTCGTAGATCTATCAAACGACTACAACACCATCTAGTTCAATTGGTATTCCACCGCGTAAGGCTTTCCACGCCCTGTAGCACGTATCAGCAACGCAACGCCAAACCCATTTACCC
>JBMYWE010000100.1:0-7986 GCA_049607125.1 Granulosicoccaceae bacterium
TGGCCGTTGCTTGGTCCTATTTACGTTTTGATCACAAGGCCCTTGTCTACCCTAGTCCGTTAACTCAAGCACAGGGCAGCACATCCAAAGCAATCGACAGTAGCGACGAAGACGGACAGGCCAACTCCGAAGGTGTCACCAATTTTTCCGGCGTACTGGACTACCAGCGAGGTGACTCACTTCGCCGCATCCACTGGGCCAAGTATGCTCAAACTGGGCAGCTCTATACCAAGACATTTGAAGACAACCAAAGTCACGAACACTGGTTGCAATGGAGCGAACAACAGGGGGATACAGAAACTCGACTATCGAAACTGTGCGCCCAAGTGCTTGAAGCACACGAGAACAATGAACGCTACGGTCTAAACCTTCCAGACCAAGAAATACGACCGAACGCGGGGCAAGCCCACCGAGACGCCTGTCTGCGCGCACTCGCTCTGTATCAGGTGGAGCCACACGGTGCTTAGTCAACGAAACGCCCTGGCAGAGCAAATAAGTCTAGGTGGTTTGATCTGGCTGCTGGCGGCACAACTCACGGTTATTTTGCCTTACACCGGCACCATGCATTTGTGGATACTTCCCGCTCTGGTCTTCAGTGTCACCTGGCGTGCGCTCGCCATGTTGGGTCGCGTCAGCCGCCCCAGTACGTACGTCAAATTAGCACTAGTGGTTGTGGCCTTTGGCAGTTTCGCACTTAGCGGAGGCGTGGGCTTAGACATTCAGTCTATGGTTTCTTTGCTGCTGTTAAGTTTTGCGTTTAAGAGCATAGAAACCGACAGTCGTCGCGACGCTATAGTCGTGATCTGGGTTGCATTTTTCTTGATCGCCACGCGTTTTCTGTTTGAGCAAACTATCCCCGCCGCCATCTACGGTGTGGTCTCGATGGTCTGCGTCACCACCACCTTGATCGCCGTACAAAACCCCAATAGCGCATTAACATCACTGTCAAGACTGCGACTGGGTGGCGGCATGCTGCTGGCATGCGCGCCCTTGATGCTAGTCATCTTTGTCGTCGCCCCGCGCCTGCCGCCCCTTTGGTCGATGCCAGAGCTCTCCTCAGGATCGCAGACCGGCGTTTCTGACAGCATGACCCCTGGAGATATCGCCAACCTCAGCCAGTCTGACAGTTTGGCGTTTCGAGCCGCCTTCAAAGGCCCTCGCCCTCCTCAGTCGCAATTATATTGGCGCGGCATGGTCATGAGCGACTTCGACGGCAAAACTTGGCGTCCTTTTTCCAAGCAGCTCGAGGACGAAGAACTACGGCGACTGTTTAGCGAGGAACTGCCCCAACGCGGTTTCAAGACTACCTCCAACTCTCGCACTCTAGACTACGAACTGCTGATGGAGACGAGCAACCAACCCTGGTTGTTCACTCTATCCCCCGTGGTGGAAACGCAACCGAAAGCCCTGCTGGGCTTTGACTACCGAGCCATCGCCCCTGATAGAATCACATCCCCTCGTATCTACCAAGTGAAGAGCCAGCTAGGTGTTATTCGGGACCAAACTCTCGATCCTTGGGTCCGTGAGCTAAGCTTGCAATTGCCCGACACAGGCAATGAGCGAAGCCGCGTTCTGGCGCAAGAGATGCGTGTTCAGGCACCGAGCGCTGAGAGCTATGTGGAGGCGGTGATGAGCCGCTACACCGAACAACCCTTTCACTACACCCTAAAACCGCCCACCCTAGGCGATCTGGATACCATCGATAACTTCTTATTCGAGAGTCAGCGAGGGTTTTGCGCTCATTATGCGGGGAGCTTTGTCTTCTTGATGCGGGCTGCCGGCATTCCCGCTCGCGTAGTGGCGGGCTATCAAGGGGGCGAGTGGAACGAAGAGGAACAGTACTTTGCCGTGCGCCAATACGACGCACATGCATGGACTGAAGTTTGGCTACAAGGCCGCGGCTGGGTGCGTTTTGACCCCACCGCTCGCGTAGCCCCCGATCGAGTTGAACAAAACCTACGTGAAGCGCTCAAGGAAGAAGGCAGTTTTTTGTCCGGCTCGCCATTTGCCATGTCCCGCTACAATTGGATGGGCGATATTCGCAGGAGCTGGGATGCAGCGCAGTACCGCTGGCGAAAGTTTGTTATCAATTACGACGGCGACTCGCAACTGGAGCTTCTGACATCTTTACTGGGAAAACTCAATAGTACCCGTATTGGCATAGCTGCTCTGCTGGTTCTTCTGGGTATAGGTTTAATCTGGGGCTTTGCGCTGGGCCTATTTAAGCGCGGAAGAAAAATCCCAGCACATCAGAAGTTGTACGAACAATTCCAGCGTCTGATGGCAAAAAACGAGCTGCCACGCGAAGTTGGCATGACCCCAAGCGAGCACGCCGAGTTGGCAGCGCACGCATGGCCAAACCTTGCCGAGAATTTCAAAAGCTTCGTTCAGGACTACAATACCGCGTGTTATCGCGACGAAACGGCATCAGAAGCACAACTTAAGCGAATGAGGGCTCGCTTAAAAAGCCTCAATCGAGCAGACTGGAAGGCCAGCGCCTAGCGCCCATTTAAGAGCCTGTTAAAATTACGGGCGATTTGCGACTCATAGTAGTGACCTACGCAGCCCCGACTCTGGGTCAAAATTAGCCGGAAATGGGCATGGCGGCCCTGCCAATATACCTCGTTCGCACTAGACAGTAGTTTTTGACGGGGATGCTAAGCAAAGAGGCAATCGATATTTTCTCATTCAAGTTATCGAATGGGATTGCACCCTGCCGTCTCCGGATGAGAACCTTTGCGCCGGACCGTCCAGATAACAACCCAATGACAAACACACTCGCACATCAAACACCAGATGCACCGACGCAGGTACATCTAAGCTATCGAGAACTACAAGCCCTAAAGCGCGCGAACAACAATGCTATTGCGCTGTCTGGGGCTGGCGCCATCTGGCTCAACACGTTGATGGTATCGGGCTCTATCGGCTTGATGATCTACGTGGGCTTCACCAAAGAGCTGTTCTTTGCCAACGAGCGGCACAGCGAGTTTGTGTTCGCGATTACCATGTGTATCGTATTATTGCTCTGGTACCTGCACGTCGCAATTCAATTGCTAAAGATCCGGCGCATAGAGTTTTTCGCCAATGAAAACGGCGCCTACATACTCGCAAATCACAGCCGCCACGACTATTTTTTTATCCCCTGGAGTCGGGTGCAGAACCACGAGATCTCGCGGGGGTATTACAATGGCTCAGCAGCAGCCATCACCTTGCACACAGACTACACAGTTATTCCTGAGGCAATCGTCGAGCGCGGCAGCTCACACGGCATTCTAGAAAACGATAGAGCTCACTTCAGTGTGATTCCCAGATGCTTTGTTCGATATGAAGACGCCGAATCCAGAATCGCTCAACTAAGAGGAGCCAGCGCCTTAAGCAAATTTCGGAAGCTGCTATGTCCATTGCCAACACTGTCGACCAGAGTACCGTAGAAGCTTTTCAGCGCGATGGTGTCGTGCTTATCAAAGGTTTGTTCGCAAACTGGGTAGAAACCATCCGCGAAGGCATTGATATAAACATGGCCCAACCCGGCCCCTATGCGGCCGAGAACTTAAAAGAAGGTGAAAATGGTCGTTTCTTCGATGACTATTGCAACTGGCAACGCATCCCAGCATTTCGCCAGGTGATAGAGCAGAGCGAAGCGGGTGCTGTGGCGGCCAAGCTAATGCAATCTACTCAGGTACAGATGTTCCATGACCACGTGCTCGTCAAAGAACCCGGCACATCAAAGCCCACACCTTGGCATCAAGACTCACCCTATTACTTTGTTGAAGGAGAGCAGACCGTCAGCTTTTGGAGCCCAGTGGATCCTGTTACTGAAGCCACCTTGCGTTGTGTACCGGGGTCACACCGCTGGCCTAAGCCAGTCTTGCCTACTCGCTGGTTATCAGAGGCCAATTTCTACCCTAACGAAGAGGACTTTATGCCTGTGCCGGACCCAGATACAAAAAACATGCAGGTACTAGAGTGGGATATGCAACCTGGAGATGCCGTGGCTTTTGACTACCGCATATTACATGGAGCCAGAGGCAACAACACAGCACAGCGCCGTCGCGCATTCTCACTGCGACTGTTAGGAGACGACGCACGTTACATCACTCGGCCGGGCCCTACTTCTCCCCCTTTCCCCGAGCACAATATGCAAGACGGTCAAAAACTGCGCGAAGATTGGTTTCCGATAATTTACTCTTAAACATGTCATGGACATGAGAGTCCAACAGAGTAGCGGTGTTTCGCCTAGCAATTCTCAGCGAGCGCTAGCCCGCCAATTTCAAACAAACTACAGTAGCGGACAAGTCATATCTATGCTGTTCAAATGCTAGTCAAAGTTCTCTTCTCGCATTTTTGGCTTTCGGCTTTACCGCACACCAATGCCACCAGCGCTTTACTAAAGTTAAGCTGCTACAGCGTAGCCCTATGCACACTCACTTGTTTTTTTACACACAAACTGACGCTTAAGAAACATCTCACAAAAGCCGAATATCTCTATAGCAAAGCCTTGCAAAGCAATTGCCTTTGCTCGAGGAGCACCGTGATCGGCAAAAGTCTCCTTGAACGTCGATACGATTGGCTAAAAAGACCGCCGGTTTTCAGTACGGTTGAAACGGTACCCTTACCGGCCTGTACCTCAGAGTGAGCCAATCCAAGTCCCGACCGACCTAACTGAAGCAACTAGAGCGTAGCGAAGGAGCGTGCCCGTGAATGTATTTCGGAATCTGAACTTAAAGTGGAAGCTCTCCACTGGGTTTGCTGTTCCCGTGTTATTAATCATCGGCATTTCAACCCTGGTCTATCAAGCCACCCACTCTCTGGTCGAGTCGGCTAGGTGGGTCAACCACACCCACGAGGCTATCGGCATTGGTAACAGACTGGGTGCCGCCATGATCGATATGGAAACCGGGTTGCGAGGCTACATCATTACCGGAAAAGAAGAGTTTCTAGAGCCCTATGAAAGGGGTCAAGCAAATTTTTCTGATACCATCGCGGTCGGTCAAAAGCATGTCAGCGACAACCCGTCTCAGATCAACCGTTTAGGTGAAGTAGATAAGCTAAAAACAGAATGGCTGCGTGAACACGCGCATAAGGCCATAAAACTGCGAAAACAAGCCAACTCTGGTGAAATTTCTCTGTCGGCGGTGACAGCGTTCATCGAACAAGGCCACGGCAAAAACCGCATGGACAAATTGAGGCTGGTACTCGGTGGATTTATCGAAGCAGAGGCCAAGCTCATAGAACTGAGAAGCCAAGAGGCCGATTCGTTGATGACCAACACAACTAACATTGCCTTTTTCGGTGCCTTTTTCGCTGTATGTGCCGCTCTGCTCACGACTATTTTCATCTCTCGCTCTATTGTGCAGCCTGTTGAATCAGCCGGTGAATTAGCCAACTCGATCGCTAAAGGCAATTTAAACAACCAGATCAACATCGAATCATCGGACGAAGTCGGAAAGCTGTTGCAAGCGCTGGCGGCGATGCAGGAAAAGCTGCGCGGGCTAGTCGATGAGATATCCGGTTCTGCGAACTCGGTATTGGACTCTTCGAAGGAGATAGCACGCGGTAATAACTCGCTGAGCGAGCGCACAGAAAAACAGGCGACCAGCTTAGAGGAAACTGCAGCCAGCATGGAAGAGATGACGTCCTCGGTCAAAATGAGTGCCGAGCACGCCGACAGTGCAAACCAAATAGCCACCAATGCCCGCCAGCAGGCTGAAAGCGGCAGCGATGTTGTGCGACGCGCGGTAAAAGCGATGGAAGAGATAAACTCTTCCAGCGGTCGAATCGCCGATATCATCGCAGTCATCGACGAGATTGCCTTTCAGACCAACTTGCTTGCACTCAATGCCGCGGTAGAAGCCGCTCGTGCCGGCGAGCAAGGCCGGGGTTTTGCGGTAGTAGCCACCGAGGTTCGCAATTTGGCACAACGCAGCGCTACTTCTGCAAAGGAAATCAAAGAGCTCATTCAAGACAGTGTGGAAAAAGTAGAGGAAGGCTCAAAGCTGGTCTTTGAGTCGGGGCAAACCCTAGACGAAATACTTGGTTCTGTTGCTGATGTCAGCAAAACCGTCGCCGAGATTACCGTGGCCAGCCGAGAACAGCGATTAGGTATAGAGCAAGTCAACAAAGCCGTAGTCTACATCGACGAAATGACGCAGAAGAACTCGGCCATGGTAGAAGAAGCCGCGAGTGCGAGCGAAACCATGATTACACAGGCAAAGAATCTCAATCAGCTCGTCAGCTTTTTCGACACTGATGACAATAGGTACAAAAAGACAGCTTAGAAATGAGCTGGCCGCGCTTGAATTCAGCGCGGCCCTCTGGTCCAAGCAGAGCCCAAGCACAAGCGATTGGGCATTGATAACTGAGCCGGGCTAGAGGCCAATGCTCTCAAAGTCTTGCGAACTATGTCTCTCACGCAGAGTTTTGAGCGTATCTGTGCTGGCCCGATTGACCACGCGCCCACGCTGCACGGCGGGCCGAGCCAGCAATTGATCAGACCAGCGTCGCACGTGCACATAGCTTTCAACCTGCAAAAACTCACCCGCATCGTAAGCCTGTCCTTGCACCAAATTACCGTACCAAGGCCAAGTGGCGATATCTGCAATGCTATAGCGCTCTCCACCTAAATACTCCGTCTCAGCGAGGCGCTTGTCCAATACATCGAGTTGGCGCTTGGTCTCCATGGTAAAACGATCAATGGCGTACTCTATTTTAAAAGGAGCATAGTGGTAGAAGTGCCCAAAGCCTCCACCCAAGTAGGGCGCTGAGCCTTGTAGCCAAAACAGCCAATTTAAGACCTCAGTTCGCTCTATCAGAGAACTCGGCAAAAACGCACCAAACTTCTCAGCCAAATAAAGCAAGATAGAGCCTGACTCAAACACTCGCACACCCTTGTCTCGATCGAAGAGCGCGGGTATCTTGGAATTTGGATTCAGCTCAACAAAGCCGCTAGAGAACTGCTCTCCTTTTCCTATATCGATCAAAAAGGCATCGTATTCCGCACCACTGTACCCAGCAGCGATCAACTCCTCGAGCATGATAGTGATCTTCTGGCCGTTAGGTGTTCCCAGCGAGTACAGCTGCAAGGGATGCTCACCCTGTGGCAATACGGCTTCGTGCGTGGCACCTGAAATAGGTCGATTTATCTTTGCCCATGCGCCGCCATTCTCTGCATCCCAGTGCCACACGCGCGGTGGCTGATACGTATACTCTTCACTCATCTAAACACCCTCATACGAGACGCCCGTCCCGAGAAAAACCAGTATGACTACATCTACAAAAATGTCCAACTAGGTGCAAGCGAGGCACCTGGCGCGCCAAGTTGGACTGATTTCATTTCATCTTTTGGACAAGAATCGCCAATAGACCGTTGTTACAGCCGCTAAGCGTTTGTTTTTTACATGGCATATAGACTGCACTTTATCAGATAGCTAAACGGAACCTTTAAAAAGATACTTTCGCATGCATGGCACACCCTCAACCCATATTCACTTAACAAAGCACCTTTGAATAGCAGCGAGATATCTCATAACCCGACACCCAAATTAGCTGACTCATCAAAAGCCCGCGGGGTAGCCGAGATAGAGGGCTTCTGGACAATGCGTTTAACCAAGGTTCGAGCTCAACTCAGGCGTAGTTGACGTCCTATAGGCAACCTAAATAGTTCACCGTAAAAGTGGTCTATGTCGGCGAGTCAAAGATCTTCATGTCGACAAAAGACACTCCAAATTCATTCCTACATGGCGGGTGCAATCCTAGCTTTAGCCGCAACATTTGCAGCTACCATCGCCGTCAACACTAGCAACTTCTTTGTCGCCTCTCTGCTGCTCCCCGTCCGTTTCAGCGTGCGATATCTGTTGGGCTTTGATTTTCTCACGGTGTTTTTAGTCTCTGCCAACCCGCAATGAGAGCCAAGCGACTAGGTTGCACATGGCGCGGAGTTTTTCACAATTGGGGGCTTGTTTTCGGTGGTAACTTTGCCGGCGCCAT
>JBMYWE010000101.1:0-7970 GCA_049607125.1 Granulosicoccaceae bacterium
AGCTGAACTCGCACACCAAGCCCTCAAACTAGAGCTACAATCTCCTTTTGATATTGCATGGCTGTCACAATCGTCACAAGCGCACATAGCCAGTCACTGTTGGCTTCATGAGGAAGCCCGCTTGTGTCTGGACGAAGACGCCACGCTGAGCGCCGAACAAGGACAGGCGGCTCTCTCGTTAAAGAATCTTTCACTGCAGAAATTCAACCCTCTCTTACCAGAGACCGCGCAATTGGCAGGCACCCTTGCGACAGACATACGCAGCGAGTGGCGTGGCGGGGCCCTGCCCACAGTCGACCTCAAGGCCCATGTATCAGAACTCGCCTTAAGCGCCAAAGACGCTGACGGGCAGCCGATTTCAGTGATCTTTGATCAAGCTCAGATTGACGCCGAACTGGGCGAGAATCAGGGCAAGCTAGATTTACTGCTGCACTCCCAAGAGCAGGGTAAAACCCAGATCAAGGCCAACTTAGACCCAGCAACCCGGGCTCTGAGTGGCACGGTGAACCTCGAGGGATTTTTGCTCGGCCCACTCAAGGCCCTACTGCCTATGCTCGACACCTTGCGTGGGGAGATCAGTGCTAGTGGTGAGTTCTCGGGCACAGTAGACGACCCGAAGTTTAAGGGTCAGGTTCGGCTAAAAAACCCAGCTGTTGCGGGTTCGCAGGTCCCCCTAACGGTTGAAGACGGCCAACTCAAACTAGACATCGACGGTCGCAGCGCCACGCTTAACGCCGAGTTTATAACCGCTCCATCGGGCACTCTAAGAATCAGCGGTGACGCCAAGTACACTGACAAACTACGCGCAAATATTGCACTGGATGGCGAAGAACTGGCACTGCTTCTGCCCCCGACCATTGACGCAACCATCAACCACTCGCTGACGCTCGCCTACGACGCCGAACAGCTTAAGTTACGCGGCAAGATACACATTCCAGACGCAGTCATTGTGCTCGAAGGCATGAGCGGTAGTGGGCCCAGCCTGTCCAAAGATATGGTGCTAACCGACCCGGAAGACCGCCCCGCACAGGGCGACAAACAAGACACAGCCTTGCAAATCGACATGGACCTGCAAGCACAGATAGACGACGAAGTACGCTTGTCTGGCTACGGTTTTGACACCCGCCTAAAAGGCGATATAAAAGTGCGCCAGCGCATCGGACAACCCCCCCAATTAGCGGGGCAACTCGAGCTCAAAGACGGGCAATACCAAGCCTACGGTCAAGATCTAGCGGTTCGGCGCGGTGAACTCCTGTTCGTCGGCCCAATGCGTTCTACGCGAGTGGACGTCACGGCTGTACGCGTGGTCGACGATGTTGAGGCCGGCCTCGAGCTGGGTGGCGACTTGATATCACCGCAGGTCACCCTTTTCTCTGAGCCAGCGATGGCGGATGCCGATATACTCTCCTATATTGTTCTCGGCGGCCCGCCAGGGGCAGGCGGTGACGAGAGCGCCATGCTGGCCCGTGCAGCACTAGGCCTTGGCCTAAAAAACGGCAATCACATCGCGGGACAGTTTGCCAGTGCGGCAGGCATCGAAGACTTCAACATAGGGGCTGATGGCCAAGGCGAAGACACTGCCGTTGTACTCAGTGGCAGACTCTCCCCCAAACTGCTGCTCAGCTATCGCATGAGCATCTTTGACGCGGCCAACACCCTAACCGCCCGTTACGATTTGAGCCAAGCCCTTTATCTCGAACTAATGCGCGGTGTTGAGCAAGCTATCGACCTGATTTACTCCGTCGACTACTAATGTTGTGCGACGCAGCATTGTCAGTACTAAAAATATGTCTAATTGCCAACCTAAATTTGACTAATTCATCCATAGCTAACAAATAAATTCAATATAAACAACATGTTAAATACAAATTAGAACTTGCGCACGAATCGAGATTACACCCTGCAAAAACCCTTAAATTGGTATTGACGCGCCGCAACAATTCACGCTAGTCTAAACCTGCGTCGCGTCAATGACTTCTCGTTACACGCGGCGCTCCTCCATCCTCCTTTTGGTGTTTTGCCGTCTCCTTCGTGGGACGGCATTTTTTTTGCCCCATATATCTCTATTCCGCAAGCGCGCAGCGACTGCTGCCTCGATCGGTGCGGAGGGCAAGAGACACCTGATGCTTGCCCTCCTTCCTAGGTAGTACTTCAAGGAGACAAAGCTTCGATGGCCCGACCAAACCACAACGCCAATCTGTTCGACAAGACCCTCGGCAATCTGGTCGGTGCATGGAAAAACATCAGCTTTGCTGGCCGTCATACCGACGGGCTGCAGCTCAGCCCGTATTTGCACGAACGCGAACGCGAGACGGTACTCGAACATATCAGAGACTGTCTCAACGGCCGAGGCGGAGAAGTGTCAGCTCGCTTGCGCGCAGCGGAGCTTGGAGAGACCTATCTAAAATTCAACGACGAAGGTCGACGCAAATTTTTGATCATGTTGACCGAGAGCTTCAGTAGCGATGAGGAATCTATCGCCTCAGCTGCACAGGCGCTATTGATGGCGCAGAGCCCTGACGAAAAGCAAAAACTACAAGCGCAACTACGCGACTTGCTGGAACCGCCCCAAGTTCGCCTGTTGACCCAGTTCAACGCACTGCCCCAGGGCACACAATTTTTGGTCGATATGCGCGCCGACATGGTGCGTTATCGCCCGAGCTGCCCACGCCTTGCTCCACTGGACAACGAACTCCGTCGCCAGTTGAGCAGTTGGTTCGATATCGGTTTTTTGGAAATGCGGCGCATCACCTGGGATGCACCAGCGGCTCTGCTAGAAAAGCTGATTCACTACGAAGCCGTGCATCAGGTGCACGACTGGGGCGATCTCAAAGACAGACTTAGCGATGACCGTCGCTGCTTCGCTTTCTTTCACCCGCGCATGCCCAAAGAGCCACTGATTTTTGTCTGGGTGGCGCTTATGCCCGAGATGCCGAGTACTATCGCCGAAGTACTGGAGCGCCCACAGCAAGCCATAGAGGCCGATGAAGCAAAGGCAGCCGTTTTTTATTCAATCTCTAACACGCAAGTTGGTTTACAGGGTGTCAGCCTTGGCAATTTCTTGATAAAACGCGTGGTCGACAGGCTCAGCAAATCACTGCCTAACCTCGAGACTTTTGGCACTCTCTCCCCAATTGTCGGTTTTCGTGACTACTTAGTTCGGCATCTGCCCGTGGAGAGTGGCATCACACTTACCGATCCTGAGTACACCACTCTAAAAGAACTGGCCCCCGAAGAGGCGCCGCCGGAATTAATCGCCTCAGGTCGCTGGCTGGAGGATGACGAGCTAATGCAAGCAGCGCAACTACCAATGATGCGCTTATGCGCGCACTACCTCACCCAAGAACACCGTGCAGGAAATAAAGGCGTGCTCAACTCAGTCGCTCATTTTCACCTCACCAATGGGGCACGCCTGGCCCGCGTCAACTGGCAGAGTGATCTGTCAGAAAACGGTTTGCGTCAGAGTTACGGTCTGATGGTGAACTACATCTACAAGCGCGATGAGATAGAGCTCAATCACGAGCAGTACGTAGAGCACGGAGAAGTGTGCTGCGATCCGGCGGTGACGTCGCTGCTGACGCCCACTAGATAGGTCTCGACCGAAATGTTCACCAGCTGAATCTTTCACTAAAAAAACGCGCTACTGCCAGCGATCAAACAAGCCTTACCAGAGCTGTCTTACTCTGCGTCTTGCTTCCCTAGGGGATTGTTCAAACAGCGCGCGAAAGGATTGGCTAAAGTGCCCCGCAGAGGTAAAGCCACAAGCGATAGCGATATCAATAACGGGCAAGCCTGTTTGTTGCAAAAGCTGTTGGCTACGGTGCAGACGCAGGTTCAAGTAGTGGCGCGACGGGGTGATGTCTAGGTAACGTCTGAACAAACGCTCCAGTTGTCGTTTCGAGACCCCCACTATCTCAGCCAGCTCACTAGCCAGTAGTGGCTGCTCCAAATTTGCTTCCATCAGCTCTATAGCTTCCAACACCACTGGGTGGTTAATACCCGTTCGGAAGCAAAGATCCATACGTTGCGGGTCACGCGAAGGGCGAATACCGCTGTGGATCAGCACATCGGATATTTCAGCGGCCAACTCCTGCCCATGTTGGTCGCGCACCACCTGCAAAAGCATGTCCATCGCCGCTGTACCACCGGCACAGGTAAAACGCTCTCGATCCACCTCAAAAAGCTCGCGCGACACCACCAGTTGCGGAAATTCCTCCACAAACCCCGGGATGTTTTCCCAGTGTAAAGTGCAGCGATAATCACTGAGTAACCCAGCACGCGCGAGCAAATAGCTGCCGGTATCTACCGCACCCAACATACGACCGGGCACCGCCATTTTGCGTAGCCAACTGAAAACGCCTTTATCGCGATACTGGTAGGGCTCGTGCGGACCGCAGACAATCAAGGCCTCACAGGGAGGCGCCTCGGTGTATTTGGCAGTCACCGGAATGGGAATCTCATTGCACGCTTTGGCCGACTCGCCGTCCACTGATAGGCACTGCCAGTCGTAAAGCGCTTCACCAGAGAGTCGATTGGCTAGACGCAATACCTCGACCACCCCGATAAAAGGCACCATGGCGAAGGTATCGATCAGCAACAAATTGACGCGCTGTTTAGCTTGTGCTCGTGCGACACCGTAGGGGCTGATATCCCGCTCTTCATCGGCAAAACTGTGGTCAATCTTGGTCACATATTTCTACTTCAACTAGTGATGAGCTTCGAACAATACTGCATTCGCCGCAGGATGAATGCAATTTGCCGCAGATCGCAGTTTACATTCTGCGGCGCGCAACACAACATGTGTCGATCAAATTTTTTTGCGCGGGTACCATGGCACTTAAACTAGGAATCGACACCGGTGGCACTTATACAGATGCTGTTTTGCTCAACGACCAACAGCAGGTTATAGCTAGTGCCAAGTCGCTGACGACACAGCACCAGCTCAGCCTTGGCATTGGCTCGGCCATCGATGCCGTTCTTGCCCAGAGCAATGAGACCATCGAGCTGGTCTCGCTATCGACTACGTTGGCTACCAACGCCCTGGTCGAAGGAGAGGGTGCACCTGTTTGTTTGATCTTAGCAGGCTTCAAACCCGAGCAGGCAGAGCGCCCTGAACTGCGCGCCGTGATGGGCAGCGATCCAGCGGTTACCGTGGCAGGAGGTCATCGGGCCGACGGTGAGGAACAAGAACCGCTGGACACAGAGGCTGTGCGCGAACTCGTTCAGCGCGTGGGACCGCAAGTTTCGGCCTTCGCCGTCACTTCTTTGTTTGCTGTGCGCAACCCCGCCCACGAGCATGCCATTCGAGAGATCATTCGCCGCCACAGCAACCTGCCCGTCAGCTGTGGGCACGAGCTCAGCGCTAAACTCGACGCGCCCAAACGCGCACTCACCGCCGTGGTCAACGCACGACTGATAGGCCTTCTCTCGCAACTGCTTGAAGCCACACGAGGTATCATGTCCGATCGCCGTATCGACGCCCCGCTGATGGTGGTCAAGGGAGACGGCTCCTTGATAAGCGATCGGGTGGCCACCAACTGCCCGGTGGAAACCATTCTCTCTGGCCCAGCGGCGAGCCTTGTAGGGGCCAGTCACCTCTGCGGAGCGCAAAACGCGTTAGTGGCCGATATGGGAGGCACCACCACCGACGTCGCCGAGCTAATCGACGGGCGACCGAAGATAGACCCGCGCGGCGCTCTAGTGGGCGGTCACCGCACCATGGTCGAGGCGGTGCAAATGCACACATACGCTCTGGGCGGTGACAGCGAAGTACACTACGACCGCGAGAGCCATCGCTACCAAGTAGGCCCACGCCGCGCGGTGCCGCTAAGCCTCTTAGTCCACGAGCACCCCGAACTGATTAGCCCCTTGCGCCAACAGGCCGAGCTTGACTACCCACGCACCCACGACGCCCAGTTTGCTCTGCGCCGTCGAAGCTTGCCAGAGGAGCAAATACTCAGCCCGCGTCAGCGCTACCTCTGGGATATGTTGGCCGATGGACCGGTGGCGCTGAGCGTCCTCTTTGAGGACCAGACCATGGACCGCACACTCGATCGGCTGATCTCCTTAGGGCTGGCGATCAAGAGCAGTTTTACCCCTTCCGACGCCTGCCATATACTCGGTAAACAGCAGGGCTGGAACACTGAAGCGGCACAACTCGCCGCTCAAATTCTGTCGCTGTACAGCAGTCAAAATCTCGGGCTCAGCGGGCTCACAAGCGAATCGTTTGCGCAACATATTCTCGACAAAGTCTCACGCCAAGCAGCGGCCAGATTAATGGAGACGGCACTGGCCGAAACTCTCGAGGGTAGTCCGGGCCAGATGTCGGCAGGACAAAAAGCGCTGTTCGAACTCGCCCTGCAAAAACCCGAGGGTGCCCTGTTGCAAGCCAGTTTCTCACTCGCCACTCCCTTGGTGGGTCTGGGCGCGCCGGTGCAAAGCTACTACAGCGACACAGCGGCGCTGTGTAATACTCGGCTGGAAATACCCGAGTTTGCCCACGTGGCCAACGCCGTCGGTGCCGTGGTTGGCACGGTGCGCCAACGCGCCCATGCGCTCATTACCCCTATCGATCGCGTGGCGGTTCGCGTGCACTGCGGTGAATTACAAAAAGACTTCCCAACCCTCGAAGCAGGCGCCGCTTGGTGTGAGCAGCAACTGCGCGAAACCGCTTTGCAACTGGCGCTAGAAGCCGGTGCCGAAGACCCACAAGTGAGCTTTGAGCGCCACGACAACATTGCCAGCAAGAACAACGAAGAAGTATTCTTTGAGTCCAAACTCGTCGCCACCGCCAGTGGCCGCCCAGCGGCCACTCGCAGACACTGAGAGCCTCCTATGATCGACCTTCGAAGTGACACCGTTACCCTGCCAACCGATGCCATGCGCGAGGCTAGTAATCAGGCAATACTAGGCGACGATGTCTACGGCGAGGACCCGACGGTACGAGAGTTAGAAGCGCTGGCATGTGAGCTCAGCGGTATGCCAGCCGCGGTATTCGCCGCCAGTGGCACCCAGACCAATCTGATTGCACTGTTGGCTCACTGCGGCCGAGGCGACGAATATATTGTGGGTGCTGATGCTCACACTTTTAAGTACGAAGGTGGCGGCGCAGCGGCACTGGGCGGCATCCAGCCACAAACCATACCGGTGGCCGAGGACGGCACGCTGCCACTAGAGCTGGTGGCTGCAGCTGTCAAAGACCGCGCCGACCATCACTTTGCTAAAAGCAAAGTCTTCACCATCGAAAACACTCATTCAGGCCGCGCCCTGCCCATGCAATACCTCAGCGACGCACGTGCTTTGGCCGACGAGAAAGATCTCATCTTGCATATGGACGGTGCCCGCGTGTTTAACGCCGCCGCCGCCCATGGTGTCCCGCTCAAAGAAATATGTGCCCCTTTGCACAGCATATCTATTTGTCTGTCAAAGGGCCTGAGTGCGCCGGTGGGCTCGGTATTGTGTGGCGATGAAGCCTTTATCATGCGCGCGCGCCGCTGGCGCAAAGCCACAGGAGGTGGCATGCGTCAGGCGGGCATTATCGCGGCGCCCGCGCTCATTGCGCTGCGGGATATGCCGGCCCGCTTGATGGAAG
Source organism: Granulosicoccaceae bacterium (assembly GCA_049607125.1). Classification (GTDB taxonomy): domain Bacteria; phylum Pseudomonadota; class Gammaproteobacteria; order CALCKW01; family CALCKW01; genus CALCKW01. The sequence continues at coordinate 7,592 of JBMYWE010000101.1, forward strand.
ACCACCGCAACGCCCGTACGCTGGGCGACGCCCTGCGCAACTGCCGCGGTTTTAAGGTGCGCGACGCAGGCCTTGCCACCAACATGGTCTGGCTCGACCTAGCGCAAGCCCAGGGCGAAGCACTGACGGCCCACGCCGCCGAACAAGGTCTGCGACTCTCGGCTTCGGGCAAGCAAGCGCGTTTGGTGGTACACAGACATATCACCGCCGCTGACGCCGAGAAAGCCGCCGAGATTATCCGCGATTTTTTCATCCAGAGTTGAGCACACACGGCGGATACACACGACATAACTCCTTCGTATTCCCTGTGTAGGACGCCAACCCCTCTCTCTTGAAACCGACGTTTTTCTGTCTTTGTGCTAAATACAACAAGAGAAAA
>JBMYWE010000102.1:0-7925 GCA_049607125.1 Granulosicoccaceae bacterium
ATGCCATTGGTGTTCGTGTAGCAACAGACGCTGCCGAGCGACAGCAGTTGTGGCTCGGCCGCAAAGCAGCGTTCCCGGCTGTTGGTAGGCTGGCGCCGGATTATTACTGCATGGATGGCACCATTCCGCGCTCGCAGCTGGCCACGGTGCTCAGCAAAATGGGCGAACTATCTCGACAATACGGCCTAGAGATAGCCAATGTTTTCCACGCTGGAGACGGTAATTTGCATCCGCTCATACTGTTCGATGCCGACATTGAAGGCGAGCTGGAAAAAACCGAAGAAATGGGAGGCAAAATACTGGAGCTCTGCGTAGAGGTTGGCGGCACCATTACCGGCGAGCACGGTGTGGGCATGGAGAAGATCAACCAGATGTGCGTGCAATTTGGCAGCGACGAGTTAACCCAGTTTCATGCCCTGAAAGGGGCTTTCGATCCCAAGGGCTTGCTCAATCCGGGCAAGGCGATTCCAACGCTGCAACGCTGTGCCGAGTTTGGCGCCTTGCACGTACACCGCGGTGAGCTCCCTCACCCTGAGCTGGAGCGCTTCTGATGACGGAACAAGATTTGAGCGCCCAGCTGCAAGAACAAGTTTTACAAGCACGCCGTGACAGACAAAAGCTGGAAATACGCGGCGGCGGCAGCAAAGCTTTTTACGGATTACAAAGTCGTCCGGCGGCACAAGCGCTAGATTTGAGCGGGCACCGTGGCATCGTCAACTATCAGCCTGCGGAGCTGGTATTGACTGCTCGGGCAGGCACTCCTCTCTCAGAGATTCGCGAAATCCTGGCCGACAAAAAACAAGTACTGCCCTTTGAGCCCCCCACATTCGGCGAGTCCGATACGTTAGGCGGCACCATGGCCTGCGGCCTGTCCGGCCCTGCACGCCCCTTTGCAGGTTCAGCGCGCGACCATGTCCTGGGTGTGCGGCTGCTCAATGGCCAAGGGCAACATCTTCGATTCGGCGGCGAAGTGATGAAAAACGTTGCGGGCTATGACACCTCACGCTTGATGGTTGGAGCGCTGGGCACCTTGGGCGTATTGCTCGAGCTATCGGTCAAGGTTTTACCCGCCGCGGCCGCCGAACAAACCTTGATCCATGAACACTCCGAGAGCGATGCTCTTATCCAAATAGAGCGCTTGCGCGGCCACTACCTGCCAATCAGCGGCTGGTGCTACTCAGAGGGCCGGTCATTCACTCGTCTCTCTGGCAGCGCGGAAAATGTCGCGGCAGTGGCCAGAGAGCTCGGAGGAGAGACACTGTCTCGTGCGCCGCAACGCTGGGCCGAATTGCGCGATCATCGTCTGCCTTTCTTCGACGACCCCCGCCCGCTGTGGCGACTCTCACTGCCACCCGGCACGCCGCCACTGGAGTTCTCTGGGCGGCAGCTGTTGGACTGGGGCGGCTGTCAACGCTGGCTGTTGTCCGACGCCGATGCACCGCTCATCCAAAAAACTTGCCGTGAACGCGGGGGGCACGCCGAACTCTTTAAGGCTTCAAAACCCGAAGTATTTCAGGATCTGGATGCTTCGCTAACCCGTCTGCATCAGAACATCAAAGTCAGCTTTGACCCCGATGCCATTTTTAACCCTGGCCGCATTTCGGCGGATTGGTAAGATCATGCAAACTAAGCTCGAACCCAGCCTGCGCGAGACCCAAGCAGGTCAGCACGCCGAAAGCATCCTGCGCAAATGCGTCCACTGTGGCTTCTGTCTCGCCACCTGCCCTACCTACAACCTGTTAGGCGACGAGTTAGACAGCCCGCGCGGGCGTATCTACCAGATAAAATCTGTTCTGGAAGGCGAGCCCGCGACCGAGAGCGTGCAACTTCACCTAGACCGCTGCTTGACGTGTCGATCCTGTGAGACCACCTGCCCCAGTGGCGTGCAGTACCATCACTTGGTGGATATGGGTCGCGGTGTGGTGGAGCGCCAACTGCCACGTAGTGCACCGCAACGCCTTTTGCGCTGGACCCTGCGCCATGTGGTCTCCAACGCCAGACTGATGACTCCAGCCATGCGCCTGGGGCAGCTCTTAAGGCCTGCAATGCCCGCCGCACTCAAAAGTCATGTACCGGCACGCAGAGCACCCGGTCAATGGCCCGAGCCTCAACACGCCCGCAAAATGTTGGTTTTGGCTGGTTGCGTACAACCGGGGGCTCAACCTCGTACCAACGCCGCCACGGCACGCGTGCTCGACGCACTGGGCATTAGCTTAATCACAGCTCCCAATGCCGGTTGCTGCGGCGCGGTGCGCTACCACCTCAACGACCACGACGGTGGCCTGGCCGACATGCGCCGCAACATCGACGCCTGGTGGCCACTTATAGAGGACGGCGTGGAGGCAATAGTGATGACAGCCAGTGGCTGTGGCGCACAGGTCAGCGACTACGCTCACCTGTTGGCCGAAGACGTCAACTACGCCGAAAGAGCGGCGAGAGTGTCGGAGCTGTGTAAAGACATTGCCGAAATTATCGCCACTGAAGATTTATCCGCGCTAAAAATAGACAACAAAAAATACGGCAAGATCGCTTACCACCCGCCTTGCACGTTGCAACACGGCCAGCAGCTACCCGAAATTGTCGAAGGCATTTTGCAGGGTCTGGGCTTCGAGTTGAGCCCAGTGGCAGACAAACACCTGTGCTGTGGATCCGCCGGTACTTATTCGATATTACAAAAAGGCCTCTCGCAACAACTTTTAGAAAACAAAATAGACGCGCTGGAGGCGGACAAACCAGACACCATCGCCAGTGCCAACATCGGTTGCTTGATGCATATTGAAACAGGTACGGCCACCCGGGTGCTGCATTGGATCGAGTTACTGGATCGCTAGCCGTCTATGCGCAAAACAGCCAGTCTGCCATGGTATGACAGCCCCAATACGCGTGCGGCGCTAGACAGCTTCTGGCGCGTAACTCGACACGCTTTACTCGATTTGGGCATGGAACAAGTGCCCGAGCAATTGGACCGCAACTCACCACCTGAACAACTGTGGTCTAACTCTGGGTTGTTGCTCTCACAGTGTTGCGGACCAGACCTGTTCACAGACGAGGCTCGTGATCTATGGGTGATCGCTAGACCTGTCTTCAGTGACCTAGACTGTGATCACGGCTTGTACTACAGCCACATTGTCAGCGCTCGGCACTACACAGGTGGGCCTGCCCGGCTGGTGATCAACTCGCCGAGCTCTCGATCAGGGCACGGAGCGTTGGTTGAGTGGTGCGCACAAGAGCGCATTGAACCAGCGAGAATTTGTGTAAGTGGTTCACACGAAAACAGCCTAGCGCGCCTACGAATGGGAGACGCCGACCTGGCGGCCGTCGATGCACACAGCTGGAAAAACTTGACCACCGGCAAGGTAGAAATCGTCGGGCGCAGCAAACCCGCGTTATCTCCTCCCTACGTGACCCACACGAACCAAGCTGCCGAGCGGGAACGTATTTTCGCTGCGCTGACCCAGGCGATATTCGAGGCTGGACATATACTCGATATCGAGGGGTTGCAAAAAACAGACAAGCTTGAGTATCAAAGCACCCTCTGCCCTGCTCTACCGCGAGAGAGCATCAATTACCTCGCTCGCTGCTCGCTAACTTTAAGCCCAGACCTATAAGTAGAGAGCCGAAACCTCGATCCATCCAGACCCCCAGCTGAGGCCGGGCGCGCAGCACATCGGTGAGGCGGCTGCCCGCGAGGATTAGCGGCGGTTCGACAAAGGCGGCAACAACGATAATCAAGAAACCATGCAAAAACAATTGCGCAGCCACTGGTCCCGCACCTGGCACCACAAATTGCGGTAAAAAAGCCAAAAAAAACACCGCCACCTTGGGGTTGAGCAAGGAGACCATCAGACCCTGGCGAAATACTTGCCGGGCATTGGGTGCCTCTTGAGAAGACACATTGCTCACAAAGGAACCACCCGCCGAGCGCAGTGTCTGAACACCAAGATATAGTAGATAAGCCGCACCTGCCCACTTTAGCACCGCGAAAGCCGTGGCAGAGGTAGCTAACACAGCCGAAAGCCCGAGTGCCGCCATCAATACATGCACGAAAGCCCCTGTCCAGATACCCAACATAGCCAGGGCCCCCCTACGACGACCATGTCTCAATGTCTGCCCCAAAATAAAGGCGATATCCGGCCCCGGTGACAAATTTAGTAAGATGGCGGCGGTTATAAACGCATTCCAATGCGCCAAGCTATATTCGAACAAGGGCCTTTACTCTCGAACAAAAAGTGCATTGTGACCCTTCGCTGTGATCCATTCCAGCGTCGCTCTTATCACAAAACAGCTAAACTAAGGCCACAACAACTGTGAGTGAAATATGCAGCGTCTAATTGTGATTGTGGTGGCACTGGCAGCCGCCGGTTTTGGTGGCTGGCTGGCCTTGCAACAACAGGCCTCTACCGGCCCCGCGGTGGTGTACGCCACAGATCTCAATGGTCAAAATTTAGACCCAGGCCAAGGCACAGGCAGACCCAAGCTGATTAACTTTTGGGCAAGCTGGTGCAAACCCTGTGTCGTGGAACTGCCCTTGATCGAAGCCCTTGCACAAGAACAGCGTGCGCAACTGGATGTCTTGGCCATCGCCATAGACACTTTGCCCCATGTGCAAGAATTTTTGGCCAAACACCCGCTGGAATTACCGATCGCCGTTGGCAGCCCTTACGCCAGCGATCTGATGGCTGAATGGGGAAATGACAAGTCTGCTCTACCCTTTAGCGTCTTGCTGGACGCAGAGGGAAATCTGCTAAAAAAACACACCGGCCCGTTTGATGCAAATACGTTGGCGGCCTTTGTATCAATACCTGAGTAGACGTTTTAGCATCGACGCAGTGAGCTTTGCTATAGACTCTATTCCCAGCGTATCTTGATGCGCGCCAATCACGACTGAAACTCAGCGACGACGGAGGGTACTAGTGCAAAGCAACACCCAAGAGCTACTGGTTTTGTTAGTTGAAGACCACCGCCTGCTGGCACAAACCCTCATCGACTATTTCGCCTTCGAAGAGATCGAAACTGACTACGCAGCAGACGGCCTACAGGGCCTGGCCATGGCGCGAGAAAACCATTACGACGCTATCGTGCTAGACGTGATGTTGCCCTCGCTTGACGGCTTCGCCCTGTGCAAGGCCATTCGAGAAGATCTAAAAATTGACACGCCTATTATCATGCTCACCGCCCGCGACGAGCTCGACGACAAGCTCGAAGGCTTCGATCACGGAGCCGACGATTACGTGGTCAAACCTTTTGAACAACAAGAACTAGTCGCGCGTTTGCGCGCTCAGGTCAAACGCCACCGCTCAGAGGTCGTCGCCACAGAGCTTGTGGTGGGAGACCTGCGCTTGGACAAGGCAAGTCGACAAGCCTGGCGCCAACAAACGCAACTGGAGCTCTCACCCACAGGCTTTGCCATCCTCAGTCTCTTGATGCGCGAGAGCCCTAATGTAGTCTCTCGAAATGCGCTTCACCAAGAGCTTTGGGGCAGTGAACCTCCTGACACCGACGCACTGCGCAGCCATGTGTACAACTTGCGCAAGGCCGTCGATCACCCCTTTGATACGCCGCTAATCCAAACCGTCAAAGGGGTGGGCCTTCGCTTAGTCCAAGCATCTTGACCCTGACTCGCGTGCCTTGGCCCTGGCTGCTCTCGATACTTAGCTCCCATCGGTAGCGCGCGCACAAGCGACGTACGATATCCAAGCCCAATCCGTAGCCGGAAGTCAGGTGTTGATCTCGTTGGAATGGCTGCTGCAGCCGCTGTAGATCATGTTCAGCCATACCGGCCCCCGTGTCTTTGATCTCTACTCCTTCGCTGTCTACCACCGCTATTACCTCACCGGACGAGGTGTAGTTGCAGGCGTTTCGCAGCAAGTTGGCAATCACCATACCCACCACCTGAGCAGGCGCTTGCACGACCAAGTCGCCGAGAAATTCGCACCGCATGGACACATGCTTGTCCGAATTGTGGCTCTGCTCTACTTGGGACACCAGCAACTCGGTCAGGGCATTGACGTCTGTATGGTCAGTGTTTTCTCGCCCGCGATGTTCTTCTTTGGCCAGCACCAACAAAATTTCGATCAGCGAATGCATATCGCGTGAGGTCGCCTGCATGCGATCGACAACTCTAGCTTGCTTGCTGTCCAGGCCACCCTGTTTTTCAAGCAGCTCCAGTGAGCCACGAAGCACAGCTAAGGGGGTTCTCAACTCGTGGCTTACATCGCGGCTAAAGGCTCTCTCACGCACGAGTTGATCTTGCAAGCGACGCGTGAACGCCTCGAGTGAATCGGCTAGCACCCGCACCTCATCGTCAACGTGTGCGCCACTCCAAGTCTGGTAATTGAGTGATTCAAATCGCTCAGCGGAGAAATCAAAGTCTCGCATAGCCTGCGCCAGTGTGGTCAGTGGAGAGAGCGTTTTACTGGACTGTCTATAGACAAACCACGCCGAAATATAAATGACAATCAGGGTGAGGCTGAGGGGCACCACACCAAACCAAAATGACAATTTTCTGACGCTTTGCTCATCAAAAACTAACACCAGCCGGCGATCTTCACGCTGCTCCACATAAACGATGGGTCGACGCCCCTCATAGTCGACCCGAGAGCGACCTAATGGTGCCTGGCTCAAAGGCTCGGGAACGCTGTTTCGACCCAAATTATCGACACCAAAACCTCGCAGGTTATCGGTGTTGGGAAGGGGATGCTGAGGGTTCAGATCCCTCTGTTGCCAAAAATGTCTGGCCTCATTTTCCAGCGCAGTGCCTATCATCACTCGCTCGACTACCTGCGCGGCTGCATACACTCCTAGCGCGGTAGCTACACTGATAAACAAGAGTTGCAACAGCAACACACGGATCAATTTTGACTTGATTCCCGTACGCGATGACGGTTTGCTTAGGGCTGGAGAGTTCATCGTTACTCGCTGAAAAAGCGTGGCTACAGCCGCCAAAATGCGACCTGCAGGCCCTTGTCGTCAAGCATATTTTAACTTCACGTTGGCTTCACGTTATAAGCAATACCATTGCTACCCAATGATGAAAGCCGCCCGTACCGGAAAAAGACCATGGTCCAGACACCTTTACAAAAGTTTGTCGAGACATACCAGCAGCTGGGGAAGTACAACTTGCATAGCCTGCGTGAGGTGTACCACCCAGACGTGGAGTTCATCGATAACTTGCATCATCTGCACGGCATCAATCAACTCATCCAATACTTTGAAGGTCAATACAGCAACTTGAACAGCTGCAGTTTCGACATACGACGAGCCAATCAAACCGGAGACGATGCCTGGTTGATCTGGGACATGCGTTTCGCGCATCCTAGACTTCGGGGAGGCAAACTGATTACCGTGAACGGCGCCAGTCACCTGCGCTTAACCGATAGTGTCACTTACCATCGAGACTACTTTGATATGGGAGCGACTCTGTACGAACACCTGCCGATTATCGGCTCAGCTATCACCTGGATAAAGCAGAGAGCCGCGCGATGACAACAAACACGGTGCTGATCACAGGCGCAAGCTCGGGTATCGGCCGCCAGCTTGCCACCGACTACCACGCCAAAGGCTGGAAAGTTATCGCCTGTGGCCGAGACCAAAGCCGCTTGCAGCAGACGCCGGCGCATGTCTATCTTCACTTTGATGTGCAAGACTTGATGCAAACCCTAGAGGCAGCAGAAGAGTTGATTGAGCCGCTGGATTTGGTGATCCTAAACGCGGGTACCTGCGAATACATTGACGATGCCAAGCAGTTCGATGCGCTGCTGATGCAACGGGTTTTGACCACCAACGTTGTCGGGGTCGCGAACTGCCTTCAAGCCTTCAACAAAAGCATAAGAGAAGGCGGACAGCTAGCACTGATGGGGTCAGCTGCCACTCATCTGCCCTTTTCCCGCGCGCAGGCATACGGCGCCAGTAAGGCGGCTATCGCC
>JBMYWE010000103.1:0-7859 GCA_049607125.1 Granulosicoccaceae bacterium
GTAGGGCAAACGATTGCGCAAAGTCAGCCTCTGCTTCGTTGGCTGGGCTCTCTATAATCTCGCGGCATAAAGCGAGGCTGCTGTCTACTTCAGCGGCGCTCATCAGCAATCGAGCACGGCGTTCACGTGCAGGTGGCTGCTTGCTCTGAGCGTATAATTCCATAGCTAGCTGCGGGGCTTGTTGGCGCTCAAGGTCGCGGGCGAGGCTGTTGCGCAGGCGGGCGATGCGCCGCTCCAGTGAGTGATCTGATGTGTCTGGCTCTGGTAGCGCATCGGATAAGGCAAGTATGGATTCTGGTCCTAGAAGTACGGCGTCCTCGCGCAAGCTACTACAGGTGTAGTATTGCAGATGCTTGTCTAACTGTGCACGGTCTGAAAATTGGCGGCTCTGCATGTCGAGTGGGTAGCTCTCGAATGTGTAGACCGCCAAGTCCCGCAGAACAAACTCACTCAAGTCTTGATACAAGTTGCCAAAAAAACATAGCTTGAATATCGGCAAATGCTGTTCTTGCAATACTTCAAGCACTGTATCCAATTCGCGTAGAATTTCTAGCCCACGCTGGTCTAGTTGCTCGATGAGTTGCTGATCAAGCTCGGCTCGACTGAGCTTGTTGCCACCGGTGGGTTTCAGTGCTTTAACGAGTTCTGGTTTGGTGAATAGTGGAATTAAAGACTCTGTATCTAGAGGCGGGTCAATTTCAAGAAGCTTGTTCTGTTGCAGGTCCTCAGCTGCTGCGAGTAGATCTGGGATTTCCGCATACTCCAGCTTACTTAGCCGAAAGCGTGATCTACTGCGACCTGACAGGCGTACATAGAGACATTGCGCCGCTCGACTTGCGGCGTAAAACTGCTGCAGAAATTGTTGTTCTTGCTCGTTGAGAAGATCGGCATAGCGTTGTTGCACCACAGAAAGTAGTTGACAGAAGTTCTGGTGGTAGTAGTCAGGCGGAAGCTCGGCCGAACTGTTGGGGGTGTCGCTGTTCATGGACGCAGCATAGCGCATATTTTGCGAAGAGCTAAATGCGAGGGAAGAGAGGCTTCACCTCGCAGTGCACAACTCGAGTTCCGTCTCAAGTCGGTGCAAAAGAACTGCTGGCTCTGCCCGCACTTCTTTGTTTTAGGAGACAAGTGTATTGCCTCCCGTGTTGCTCAGTCGATGGACTTTGACCGAGCTAGTTTGGGGGTAGTTAGTATCGTTACCCCGTTTAGACGCTTAGTAAATGTTGTAAATCATGGTCTCTCTCCCTGAGTTGATGAAGCTTGGCGCTAGCCGATGTCAAAGGCTAAGTCAGCTATATTTCAGTCACTTGAAAAAACTGCAGAGCCAAATTGAATACTAGTTCAACATTTTTTCGGATCAAGTATTAATAAATAAATTTATAAAAGATGCTTAGGTAAAACCCATGGATACTCACCATTTTTTATTTCTGCCTCTACGCCATAGACATCACGCAGGGCCTGTATCGTGAGCACTTCGCTGGTATTCCCGGCAGAGACCTTTTGGCCCTTATCCATTAAAACTAGGCGATCACAGTAGCGCGCTGCGAGGGACAGGTCGTGCAGAACCACTATGCAGCCTTTTTGTCCCTGTGAGAATTGGCGGAGTAGATCCATAGTTTGCATTTGATGAGCGAGATCCAAGGCTGCTACAGGCTCGTCAGCTAGGAGGATATCTGGTTCACTCGCCAAAGCACGTGCGAGCAACACGCGCGCGCGCTCGCCACCTGATAAAGAGGTGGCATTGCGATGTTGAAGTGAAAGGCAGTCGGTTTGTTCTAGTATCTGCTCGACGATGGATTTATCAGTGGGGCTGATGCCTTGCCAAGCACTGCGGTGTGGTGTGCGGCCCAGCATGACTAGGCGTTCGACACTTAGGGGCCAATTGATGGGCCCACTTTGCGCTAGCCAAGACAAATGTCGCGCTCGTTGTTCGGGGCTGTAGTCTTGCAGTGCTTTTCCCAATAGATGTACAGACCCGTTGGTGTAGGAAAGCACACCGGCTAGTGCCCTCAATAAGCTTGACTTCCCCGCTCCGTTTGGCCCGATTAATCCAATAAGCTCACCTGCTTGTACGTCTATATCTAAATCACGTACCACACAGGTGTTATTTAAATCCACACAAAGATTTTTGCCGCTGAGCAGCATCATACATACTCCTTGCGGCTGCGCAGCACTAAGTGTAAGAAGAAGGGAGCGCCGACGAGTGCAGTAACCACACCTACCTTGAGTGGTGTCTGGGTGGGTATCAAGCGAACACAAATATCAGCGGCCAGCAGCATAACCGCACCACCGAGGGCAGACGCGGGAAGTAGCTTTGCCGGGTCGTGGGCGACCAACGGTCGCAGTAGATGAGGCACGGCCAAGCCAATAAACCCAATCATGCCCGTGGTGGCGACACTGGCTCCTACCGCAAGGGCCACTGCAATAAACACACGCCAGCGTAGACGTTGTGTATTGATGCCCAGTGTTCCGGCTGTTTGCTCGCCCAGGGTTAGTGCACTGAGTTGGTAGCCTATACCGATTAACATTCCCCAACCCAGTAGGGTAGGAGGTAGCATCAGCCAGAAGTCTTGCATACTGCGGTCACTGAGATCACCGAGCGTCCACAGCACCAATTCACGCACGGCGTAGGGGCTAGGAGCGAGGTTTAGCAACAGTGACATCAGCGCTGTGGCCAGAGCGTTGATGGCAACCCCTGCCAAAATTAATGTAGTGATACTGGCGTGGCGGCCAGCGAGTGCGTAGACCAGTACGGTGGCGCCGAGGGCGCCTCCCATGCCGACCAGTGGTAAAAGTAGTGTGCCAGCGGTGCCCGAGTAGAAATACAAGAACAGAACAGCAAACAGAGCAGCTCCGCTGGAGCTGCCGACCAATCCGGGGCTGGCCAGCGGGTTGCGGAGCAAGCCTTGCATGGCGGCGCCGCATAGGCCCAAAGTGGCACCAGCTAAGCAGGCGATCAGGGCGCGGGGAAGCCGAATCTCCGCCACGATAACGGCCTGCACGCTCTCGTTGCCAGCTAGCCAGTCAATCAGGCTTTGCCACAGCGGGATTGGCTCCGTACCAATAGATAGGGACAGCATAAATAGTGCGAGCACGAGGCAGCACAACGTGGCAAGTAGTCGATTCATGGTGAGGAAGTTTGCATTCTCAGCCGATGCTTGGCCAGTGATTCAATATTGCTCACTGTCCAGGGCCCCGCGCAAATGGTGCTGTTGACGGGCAATGGTATAACTTCTGGTGCCAAGCCGCTGCGGCGCAAGGCTGGATGTTTTGGCAAGGCCTGCCCCCGCGAATAGGTGCCTTCGCTGTAGGGAGAATCTATCAGTACTTGAGGGGCTCGAGCCAACAGCGACTCCAACGATATTTTTCCGTAGTGGCTTACGCCGAGATGTGTGGCGAGGTTATCGAATCCTGCCATATCGAGCATTTGGCCCCGCAATGATGATGCACCGACTGTATAGCCATTGGCATCAAATATGGCCGCTACAGGCCGTGCACCTCGGGTGGATGGAAGTTGCTCTAGACGAACTCGCAGAGCATTCACAAGCGATTCACTCTGCGACTGCTTGCCAAGCCACTCACCCACGCGTGCGATATTCTCGAAAACTTCTTCCAGAGATTGCGCAATTGGCATTTTTTTAACATCTAAGCCTTGGGCTTGCAATATGGCGATTGTGTGGTCTTGCCCGAAGCTTCCCGCTATCACCAATGTAGGCTCAAGCGTCAGAACTTCTTCGGCCGTGCGTTGGGTAGATTTGAATCCCACCGCTCGGCGATGATGAAAGGCTGCATCCGGGTCTGTAGCCAGGTGTGTCAGCGCCAGGATCTGCTCTGGGTCCGCCAGCTCCAACAGGAGCTGGTCGGCGCAGACATTGAGTGACACCACGCGAACTGGCTGCTGAGCCATGAGACCTGAGGTACTCAGCATGGCCATCAACATGCCAGCGACGTATCGCCGCCTGAGTTTGCTATTCAGGAAGAAATGCCACATTGAGTACGGGCAGAGTGGTTTCAATTTGACCGACTGCTTGATCGGTACCGATATCTATTTGCTCGATCAAAGGTTGTTCGTCATTGACACCAATCCACAGTTGACCATTGGGTGATTGGCCCAAAATGGAAATGTCCTTACTCTTGATGTCATTGATAGCACATTCCTCTATGGTGCCGGTGGTCGCGTCCATTCTCAGGAGTGTTGAGCTCTGATAGCTTTCGTAGTTCATCAAGTAGGCTTTTCCGGCGTCTACCACTGACAGTTGATTGAAGAAACCGATGTTGCTGTCCTCACTGCCATCGTCGAGTAGCATGCTCGCTTGATTAGAGGCTGGATCCACCGTGACAATACCGCCGGTGTACCGATCAAGGTCATTGCTGTCGTCATCGTCGTCTAGGTTGTAGCTTCCAAAGTAATTACCGCGACCGACCACGTAAAACAGGTCGTTGGCTTCAACATATTGCAAGTTTGTTGGGTTGTTGACGCCCAGCGGGATACCCAGCAAGCCGTCAGAGCTTTGGCCTGTGTCAATCTCGGTGTCAGTGGCTGTATCAATGACGGCTAGATACCCCTGCTCATAGGGTTTAAAGTTTACGTCAAGGCGTTCCATCAGAACATACAGCTTGCCATTCAACAAAACCGCATTGCTGGCCTTAGGGCTTTTGTTTATCGACGCCGGGGTATCGCCTACTGCGGGCGTGTCTCCCGTGCTGTTGATATAGGCGCTAAGATCAATTTCGCCGATCTTGAAGTTTGCTTCGGAAGTGGCTGTCGGGTCGACAATCCAGATCTGTGGGTAGCCGTATCGAATGATGTAAGCTTTATTCTCGCTGGCGAAGACCACCGTGTATGGATTTGAGCCACTCTCCTCAGCGGCGTTGACCGAGTATTGATAGATAGGCGTATCGCTGTCCAGCGAGAACTTAGTAAGGTTGTCCATTAAAAAACGCCCGATCTGGTAGGCGTGTTCACCATCGGTTGTCACACGAATATCAGAGCCGGTGGCTGGGTAGCTTATCGACACAGAGCCATCGGCCATGTTGCGCAGCTCAATTTGACCAGAAGAATAGTCAGGGGCTCGGCCTGCGATCAAAAAGCGGCCGCTGGCGTCAGTGCTGGTGGCCGTGCCGGTTGCATCGCAATTGCTGAGATCGCCAGAGAAAGGTGACACGGTGGGTGCTGCCGTAGATGAAGAGCTGCTGTCACAAGCGGTAAGCGTGAGTGCACTCATTCCCAGTGCGGTGAATAGGGCATAGCGTTTGTGGATCGGGTTCATGGTGAAATCCAGATTAGGGTGTTTTGAACTGATAGGCAATGCTCAGGTGAGCACTGCGACCGGGTTTGGCAAAGCCGTTGAAGTCTTCAGTGGCTTCGTCGCTGATATTTCGTAGGCTCGTATCGAGCGTCCAGTGCTTGAACTTCCAAGTGGCACCGAGGTTGTGCAAAAGCTGGTCTTGCGCGGCTAACAAATTAGCTGAGTCGTAGTATTTGTCGCGCAATGTGCTGCTCTCAAACCAAAGCTTGGCGTCTTCGATTGCAAAACTTGCGCGAAAGTAGGCAGTGTTTTTCGCTTGGCCGGGAAGTTGTTTGCCGTTAAATGCCACTTGAGGTGATTGGTTGGTGGAGTCTTGCAAGGTCCAATTGGCGCTCAGTTGCAGCTTGTCGTTGAATTGGTAACTGGCGTCAATTTCTAAGCCTGTGACAGTAGCCTCGCCGATGTTGACGCTTCGGCCTACACCTTGTGAGCTGAAAACCGTGGCGATCAAATCTTGTCTGTCGCTGTGAAATAGCCCTAGCTGAACAGATCCTTTGTCGAACTTCCGATGCCAACTAACATCCAGATTAAATCCTTTCTCGGCGATCAATTCTTCGTTGCCGATATACAGGCCTTGATCTCCAAAGAGTTCAAAGAAACTCGGTTCGCGGTGGTGTTGGCCGATGTTAGCTTGCCACGTGGTCAGCGCGGAGGAGGTGAGCTTTACACCAAACTGCAAGCCCGCTGATTGACCGCTGCGTTTGTCGCTGCCGTCACGAAGCTGGCCTTTGTAGGTGTCTTTAAGCGCATTGAGTTTTAGTGCTGGTGTGAGCAGCCAGCGTTCATCTTCGCTAAACCAGCTGTATTGACCCGTCAGTGCGAGGTTGTCGCGGCGAGCTTGGGACTGCTTGTTGTCAATTGAGTCGTCACTGTCCAGTGTTTCGTGGCGAGCATCTAGATGCACTGCGGCGGTGCCGACTGTTCCGATGTGCTCTAGATAAGCTATCACGCCTGTTGACCGCGAATCACTTTCGGTTAGTTGGGCCCCTAGACCCACCTGCGATAGTTGATCGTCGTAGCGCTCGTTTCTCCACTGTCCGTAGAGTCCAAATCGGTTGCTCCAGTTGCCGCCCCAGATTGCGGTACGGCGTTGTTGAGCTTGGAGGTAGACGTTTTTAGTTTCGTAGCTGGCCTGATTGCCCGCTAGGTTGCTCCACTCCGGCACACCTTGTTCCCGATGATTGGCTTGCAAGCTGATATCAAACTCTCGGTCTGGCGAGGCGTGATAGTTCAATTTACTGATGACAGACAACCGTTCGAATTGAGCATTGTGGCGGCGTTGGCGCTCGTCGTCTTCAGCGTTGAGTGGCGTGCCGTTGTCGTTGACAAAGCTGAAGTCGTTGTCAGCTTGGCGGTGGCTAAACACCGAGTCCGCATGCCAACGACCATCTCCCCAAGAGGCACCAAGCTGCAGTGCTCGTGCGCCAAAGCTGCCCCATTGCAGGCGCGCGCGTTGGGATATTCCCTGTTGGCGGGGGCTGCGAAGTTCTACCGCGCCACCGATGCCTCCAGCCCCCAGTTGCACCGGCGCGCTGCCACGGTAGATATCCACCGTGTCGAGGTTAAGTAGTTCTAGGTCTGAGAGGTCGATGCTTGGGTTTGCCGCACCGTTGAGTAGCATGCCGTCCCAGTAGATCGGGCTCTGAGCGCTGCTCGCGCCGCGTATGGTGACACTCGAATAACTGCCTTCGGCCCCAGCTTGACTGTGCTGCACGCCGGTCTCGTGTGATAGAAGCTCGCCAAGCTCCGCTCCTGCCTGCAGGAGCTGCTCGCGCTCGATGCGCTGATGACTACCGGTGTACTCCTCCAGCACCACATCACCGATTTGCTGTTCAGCGGAGTCTCCATCGAGTTCCGCTTCGACCAAAACGGGCGCGAGCGTATCCGCTGCCGCTGAGGCGCTTATTAGCAAAGCGATGGTGGTCAGTCGAAACAAAATTGCACTCCACACCGGGCGGAGGGCTGGAGAGGGAGGTCGGGCAGGGGGTGCTCAAGGGCACGACTGCGGGACGTCACCTAGCCAAAACACCCCGTTCGGCAAGTTGAAAATAGCGACTAAGGCAGGTGTCCTGACTTGTGAATGACCTTCTGGGCTGGTGCCAGTTGGTGTGTGGTGGTCTCCTTCCCAGCCCTGAGGCCAGTGGACAACGATCACCACGCTTCACTTACAGTTGCGGGGGCAGTTGGCGCTTCGAACGCCATTCCCTATTACTTCTCGGCGTCTTGCGAGGCCGAGAACCTTGATCTCGGCGAGAGTCTACACGGATTGTGGCCAAATGGGTAACCCCCTAGAGCGGCGCAAAGTGTCTCGGAAAGGGCGAATAATCTCCGGTTGAAGTTTTGTGCGGATTATCGAGCCCCGCCTGCTAGAAGGTGCAGCGCTGCTTGTTAATCTTGTGCGGTTACAAGTGGTATTTGCTGCAAATTGCTGTTTAGTTCGGATTTAATTGCCGTATATGCAGCAATGTTTCTATGCTGAATAGTTTATAGGAAGCTTTGGGTGCGAAATTTGCGGTACAGGCAATAATAAATTGCAGCCGCGGGATTTGC
>JBMYWE010000104.1:0-7832 GCA_049607125.1 Granulosicoccaceae bacterium
TGACTCTTGATCCGCCAGAGCCCTGGACTTACATGGACGGCAGCGGCGTATTGCTAGGACCCAGCGAGGCACAGGAGCAGTTCTTTGTCGCCAACACGGCAGCAGAACACCTCTATGAACTACAGCAACAAGACAAGCCCTGGTGCATGGTGACAAGCTTCTGGGGCCCACACCACCCCTATATCCCCAGCGAAGAGTACGCGGCACGGGTGGACCCGGCCAGTATCAAACCCTATCCCAGCTTTGAGGAAGACCTCAACAACAAGCCCATGCGCTACGGTGTCCATCGCGATCTTCGCTGCGACTTTCGCGCACACCAGCGTTGGCCAGATTGGTCTACTTGGCAGACCGTCTTGGCGCGGTGCTACGCGCAGGGCTTGCAAACCGACGCGGCCATTGGTGTGTTGCTTGACGCCTTGTCGAGTAGCGGTGAACAAGAAAATACCTTGGTGGTGGTGACCGCAGACCACGGCGATGCCATCGCCAGCCACGGCGCCGGCTGGGACAAATACTCTAGCTACAGCGAGGAAGTCGGCCGCGTACCACTAGTGATGCGTTGGCCCGAGCATATTCAAGCCGGCATGAGCTCCATGGCACTGACCAGCGGCCTCGACGTAACCGCCACCGTACTGGATGCCGCCGGAGCCAACACCAGCGATCTCGATGGCGATAGCTTAATACCACTGTGTGGGCCAAATCCGACAAGCTGGCGAGACTCCTTGGTGGTGGAGCACTATGGCCACAGCGGCGATGTCTGCTTTCAGCGCATCGTGTACAAAGGTGATTACAAATATGTGGCCGCCTGGGGTGACGACGACGAGCTCTACAACCTGTCGCTAGACCCCTATGAACTCGACAACCTGATCGAACAAGAATCCAGCGCAGTTACCTTGAGGGAAATGCAAACACTGGCTCTACAAAACCTACTGCAAGAACGAGAACAACGGGAGCGCGACTACCCGCAGAGCGAAATGGAGTTCAAGTTGGTCACCTCTTCCGCCCGCTGGCCACGCGAGGAGCGCCTGCTCTGCTACAAACTTGAACGCGCCTTGGCCTAACAAAATTTCGTCTACTGAAAGGCGGTTTTAGCAGAAGCACCTGGCACAAAAAAAGACGGCCTATAGCCGTCTTTTTCTGATGCGTCACCCAGACTAGGCGGCGCCTTTGCCCTTCTTGCTGGCGGGTTTGGCCACCAACTTGCGCGCTTGCTCTACCCACTTATCGCGAGTAATTCGACCACGGAAGGCGTGCAGCTGCGAGTCAACCCAGGCTTCCTCGTCCGAGCCGAAGTCGGCGATCTGCTGCCACTGGTAGATGCCCAATTCGTTCAACATCAACTCCAGTGAAGGTCCCACGCCGTTGATCTTCTTCAGATCGTCGATCTTCTCGGGCGGGCTATCAAACATGCCTTGAGGTCGAGGACCAGCGAACATCAACAGGTTAGTGGTGTCGGACTTGATCACTGCCTTGCCGGCCTGCACGCGGAACTTGATGTCGCTGACCTCGGGAATCTCGGGCAGGTTATCTGCCTTGCGACGCTCAGATTCCAGCATGGCTTCCAGCTCGACGATGCGTGCCAACAGATTTTGACCTGCTTTGCGGCGCTCTTCGGAGAGCATCTGCTCCAGTCGACGGATGCGCTCGCGCAGCTTCTCGTCGCCTTCGCGGTACTCTTCGATCTTGTCTTGCAACATCAGGATCTGGTTGCTCAAATCCGTGTTGCTCATCTCAGCAGCCGCCAAGTCCGCTTCTAGCTGCTTGGCACGCTCACGCTCGGCATCGAGTCGAGCTTGCAATTCAGCCAACTCACGCTGTAGCTTGTCAAAGTCTTTGGCCGCACCCGCTTCATGGGCTTTGGCCTGTTCAATCTGAGTGCGAAGCTCAGAGATCTGCTTATCACTATCACGACCACGAGACTTCTCGTTCTCAATGCTGATCTTCAGCTCATCCAGCGCCTTGGCCAAAGCATCGCGCTCAGCGGAGCCCGCTTTATTGTCTGAGCGCTCAGCGTTTAGCTGGTCACGCAGCGCCTGCTCTTCTTTGGCTGCTTTCTCCGCACTGCGCTGGCGCTCCGCCTCGGCACTTGCCAACGCTTTTTCGAGTTTCTCACGCTCTTGAGCCAACTGCTTGCCACGCTCAGCGGCTGAATCGAGCTTATTGCGAACATCGTTCAGCGAAACTTCGAGCTTCTGACGGTCACTCTCGCTGCCACCCAGTTCGGCTTCCAGATTTTTAGCCTGCTCTTCCTGCTTGGCTAGGTTGCGCTGCAAGTCCTCTAGACGAGCTTTGTGATCTTCGCGGGCCTGCGCCAACGAGTCACGCAAGCTCTGCGCTTCTTTAGCTGCAATTTTTGCGTCAGTAGAGCGCTCATTCAGCTCCTCCTTCAAACCTTGTAGCTGCTTGTCCAGATCGGCTTTGGCCACCTCACCATCGCGAATCTGTGCGGCGGTGGCGGCAAGCGTCTGAGCGTGCTGCTCGGCCAGCGCTTCACGATTCGCTTTAAGCTCACTGTGATCGCGCTCAAGTTGCTGATTGGCTTTAGCGAGCGACTGATGCTGATTCTGCAGCGCTTGTTTATCCTTACCCAAACCTTCGTGCTGTTTCTCCAGTGAGGCATGCGCCTTACCCAACTCTTTGTGCTCGGCTTGTAGCTTCTCGTGAGCCTTCTTCAGTGCGTCTTGCTCGGCCTTCAACGATTTGTGCTGGTTGTCGAGTACGGCATTTGCCTTCGACAAATCTTGATGCTGTTGCTGCAGGGCTTTGTGCTCATCCCCGAGACCTTTGTGCTGCTGCTGCAGGTTTTGGTGCTCTTTCTCCAACCCCTGGTGTTGCTTCTGCAAACCCTGGTGCTCTTTCTCCAAACCGTGATGCTGCTTCTGCAGGCCTTGGTGTTCTTTCTCCAAACCTTGATGCTGCTGC
Organism: Granulosicoccaceae bacterium; assembly: GCA_049607125.1. Classification (GTDB taxonomy): domain Bacteria; phylum Pseudomonadota; class Gammaproteobacteria; order CALCKW01; family CALCKW01; genus CALCKW01. The sequence continues at coordinate 2,920 of JBMYWE010000104.1, forward strand.
TGCAGGCCTTGGTGTTCTTTCTCCAAATCTTGATGCTGCTTTTGCAAACCGCTGTGATCTGCCTGCAACTTCTGGCTCTGTTGCTCAAGGCTCGCCTTGGCCTTGCTCAGATCATCGTGCTGCTTTTGCAGACCGGCGTGGGATGCCTTCAGTGCGTCATGAGCGCCCGCCAGCTCTTCATGCTCTTCGGCCAGGGCTTGCTGCATCTGCCCCAGCGAGTCATGCGACTCACCCAGCTCTTGGTGCTGCTTGCCCAGAGCCTCATGGTCATCTGCGAGCTGATGGTTTTGCTGCTCTAGTGCCTTGTGTTCTTTACTCAGCTTCTCAATTTTGTCTTCGAGGTACTGATGATCCTCACCGAGCTGCTCGTGTTTTTTCGCCAACTCATTGTGATCTTCGTCGAGGTATGCCAACTCCTCCGCTTTTGTCTCGAGCTCTTTGTTCAAATCATCAAGACGCTCTTCCAATTGCTTTTGCGCATCGTTGCCCTCTGCCAAAGCCTGGTTGGCTTGGGCAAGTGCCTTTTGCTCTTTCGAAAGTGCTTCTTGATACTTTTTCTCTTGGGCCACTTGGCTTGCTTCATTCTCGGCTAAGCGCTGTTCTAGATCGGCAAGTGTTGCCTCGAGAGCGGCAATTTCTTCCGACGAAGTCTCCGCCGCTTCACTCTTTTGCGCTAACTCCTGCTTGGCATGCTCAACCTGACGCTCAAGCTCCTGCCCTCGTGTCTCAGACTTCTCTAGCTCGGCCTGCGCCAAGCGAATGGCCTCGCGCTCGCGCTCGAGCTCTTCGCGCAACTTCTCTACAGCCTCTTCAAGCGGTGGAACACGCTGCTCTGAATCCCAGAGTTTGTTTTGCAGATCGGCGATGCTGCCGTCTTTACTAACAATATTGCGTTCGGCTTTGTCCAGCGCCTCTTTGATCGGTGGGATCGCCGTCTCTGCTTCAAACAGTTTGTCGTTGAGCAGGGATTCAGCCTTGGCCGACTTGATTCGGCGCAGCACCCAACCCAAAGCGACACCCAGCGCCGCAGCGGCTAACAAGATCAGTAGGACTTGTGTGATTAGATAAAACATGGTTTCTCCAGTCTTCGGATTCTTTTATTCGGTGATGTGTTGGATGTGTATTTCTACGCGGCGATTCTTCGCCTTACCTTCTGGTGTTTCGTTAGATGCAACCGGACGAAACTCCCCATAACCGAAGGCTTCTATACGAGACTCGGGAACTCCCTTGTCTATCAAAAATTCACGGGCAGTCGTGGCACGACGCACACTCAACCCTTGGTTGTAATTCTCTTTACCTACCTCGTCAGCGTGCCCTTCAATCAGCACACGAGCATCACACTCAACTGCTGTCTTGGCGATCATCTCGAGGTTTTTAATATACTGCTCACGAATGTTGTGCTTAGCGGTTACGTAGTGCACCACGTTATTCTTCATTGCAGTACCAAATTTTGCTTTACACTCGGCAGACAATCGTTTGTTCGGATCCACTTCGACATTTAGCAGAACCTTTAGAGGCTCCAATATCGCCTTGCTGGTCGAGATTTGTTTGCGTATTTGATCGATGCGAGTTTGGTTGTCAGCGATACCACTGAGCGAGAAGACTTCATCGTCGATTTTCAAATCGCCGCGCTTGAGCTGAGTCAAGGTTGCAATACCAGTCTCCAACTTTTCTGGGCTAAAAATCAGTACGTCGCTGCCCGTCTCCACACCATTTTCAAACTCCAGTCCTGGCGGCAAACGTTCCGGCATCGCTTCGAGCATATTGGCCGCAGCGACTGTATCAACCCGCCCTGACATGGTCAGCTTTTCGCTGTCGTAGCTAGCTGTAAAGTCAAAGCCGTTGTCCACAACTTCAGGCTCTTCCTCTACCTTTAGTGCCGCTACTCTGATGTCATTGCGGCTAGCGCGCACACCCCAAACTTCATCAGCGGCACCGCCGGCCTTGCGGCGAAGCTCTTCATTCTCTGTCTCGCCAAAGACTCGGACGTCTCGGCCATTCACCTCAACCCGCGCGTCGGGTGAAGTCTCTTGAATTACAGCACTTGCGCGTTGCGCTATGTCTTGCTCGATATCAGGGGTTTCACTCACCCCCCACCACAAGACCAAGGCTAGTAATGCTGAAATAACTGCTACTGGTAGTAAATGCATAATTTCAAAATCATTGTTTGTCATTTCATTAACTCTGCGCATTTCATAAAACCGGCAGAGCTACTTGGCAGGTTTCATTTGTGCGAGCACAGCTTGAGGGCAGGCACAAGAATCCTTCTGTCGCAATGGGATATCAGGATTCATGCCACCAGAAGTTCAATTCTGGCGAAAACCGAGATAATTCGTACGCAATTGAGTGATTTGGTAATATCTGGGTAATAGTAGATTCACTGAAACGCTCATGTTTCTGCTGACAATACGCTTTAAGCTGCATATCTTCAGATGAGGCTCTGGGCAACAACAGAGAAAAACCATGCCACGTGGCAATTTGGTGGCGGCAATGCTGTAGAAACAGCTCAACCCTTATCAGCAAGGCTGGACAACACACAAGGCAGCCCCGTCATCCTCACTGTCGGTTAGTTACGCTCAAACCTTTCAACAACTGGAACCGTTGTGATTAATGGCCGAAATGGGCTTTTGGAAACCCACTCATAAAACTGCCAACAACAGACTACTTTAATGAGCGAAAGGAAATCGCCTCGGCGAGATGCGAGGGCTGAATACACCGCGAGCCCTGTAAATCTGCAATTGTGCGCGCCACACGTTGAATGCGGTGGCAACTGCGCAAACTCAACCGCAGCTTGCTGGCGGCAGCGGCAATCAGCGCTTCACACTCGTCACTCAAAGCCGCGACCTGTTGTAGCACCGCGCCCGACAATCTCGCGTTGACCACGCCCGCACGTTCTATCTGTAAGCGGCGAACACGGACTACACGCTCCCTGACATCATCAGACGCCTCACCACACTCGGCAGTCTTTAGGCTTTCATAATCCTGCCAAGGAACAGCGACATGCAGGTCAATGCGATCCAGTAGCGGACCTGACAGCCTTGATTGATAGCGATTAATCAACTCGGGAGAACAGCGGCACTGACCAAAGCTTTCACCGTAAAAACCGCACGGGCAAGGGTTCATCGCCGCCACAAGTTGGAAGCGAGCGGGAAAGCTCGCTTGTCGCGCCGCTCGGGAAATATGAATTTCGCCATTTTCTAGGGGCTCACGCAAGACATCCAGTACGTGGCGAGGAAACTCTGCGAGCTCATCTAAAAACAACACCCCGCCATGGGCTAGAGATATTTCTCCGGGTCGGGGCACGCTACCTCCCCCGACCAAAGCGACCCCACTCGCCGTGTGATGCGGCGCCTGAAAAGGCCGTTGCCGCCAGCGTCGACTGTCGAACCCTCCCCTAGCTACCGAATGCACGGCAGCTACCTCCAGCGCCGTCTGTTGGTCGAGTGGTGGAAGAATACCTGGTAGCCTCTGAGCCAACATAGACTTCCCGCTGCCCGGTGGACCAACCATCAGTAAATTGTGCTCTCCGCCCGCAGCTATCTCAAGTGCTCGACGCGCTTGAAACTGACCTTGCACGTCGCAAAGATCAAGCAGTTTTAAGACTGAGTCACTGGGTTCAGTAGAAGTGGCTGGACTAACCTCCAACTCTGCACGCAGATAAGACACCACGTCGCTCAAGCTGCTCAAACCGTAAACAATACAAGATTGATCCAGTGCCGCTTCGGCAGCGCAAGCATCGGGCAATACCAAAGAATGGCCGTCGGCTGCACAGGCCGAAGCACAGGGTAAAGCCCCCGATACGCTACGCAGACTGCCATCGAGCGATAGCTCACCGGCAAACTCACACTGTGCAGCTCGATCATTTGGCAACTGCTCAGAAGCGAGCAAAATACCGATGGCAATCGGTAGGTCGAACCTCCCTCCGTCTTTAGGCAAATCGGCAGGAGCCAAGTTGATCGTTATACGCCGCTGCGGAAAATCAAATCCAGCGTTGATGATAGCGGAGCGCACACGATCACGACTCTCTTTAACAGCCGTCTCTGGCAGCCCAACAATATGACAAGCCGGGAGGCCTCCCGATATATCGACTTCTACTTCAACCAAGGTAGCAGAGACCCCGCTCAAGGCACGGGCTCTGACCTTAGCGATGGTCACTAGCCTTGCGACTCTAGCTGATCGATACGCGCCTCGAGCTCCGACAACCGGCGCTGCATTTTGGCGACCATGGCCACCTGCACCTCATAGTCTTCGCGAGTCACAAGCTCCATGCGCTCTAAACTTGCCTGCAATGCAGAACGTATGTTGTTCTCCACGTCACCCTTGACCGTCTTGAGACTGTCGGGCAGGTATCGATTAAGGTTTTCGCTTATCTCATCAATGATGCGCGCGTCGATCATCAAAATTCTCCTAATTAAGTCGTTGTATTGTAGCGCGTCGGGATAAGAGAAATGACTGCGAAACCGGCCGAACGAAGTTAATGCCCCACTGTCCAACGTGAGTTGTGTCATTAGAGCTCACAGCTGCTCACTACACGTCGCCGTAGGTTCACATCAACACAACTTACCCTCGAGTTGCGCTGTAACCACCTACACTCAGCCTATCTATCAACAACACTTACAAGATACAGCCCATGACAAGCCTCTCCCCTCGTTTGGTTTTTTCTGCACTATTTCTTGGTTGCGCCGGACTGCTCGGGTTCGGTTACTACCTGCAATATGTTGAGGGGCTCAACCCTTGCAATCTGTGCATTTTCGAACGGGTTGCCTTTGCCTCGGTAGGGCTAATTGCTCTGATCGGCTTGTTACATGGCAGCCGCGGCTGGGCAACAAGGCTGTACCACGGTTTGGGCGCTATCGCAGCCGGTGTGGGCGCCGCCATTGCCGCCCGCCATGTGTGGATTCAGAATTTGCCCG
>JBMYWE010000105.1:0-4842 GCA_049607125.1 Granulosicoccaceae bacterium
CAGAATGCCAAGTGGTGCCGGACGTGAGCTTGTTGCGTTCCAACAATATGGCGTCGGTAACTCCTGCCTCTGCGAGATGGTAGAGCGTAGAGCAACCCATAATGCCGCCGCCTAAGACCACGACGCTCGCGTGTGAAGGAGGATTCATCTGTTTCACCGCCTGCAATGCTTGTGTCAACTGTTACAGATGGTATATGCTTTCGAGCAATCGCTACAAGGATTATTTATGCCGCTAAACCACCGCTTGGTGGAGCAGTTTGATAGCTTGAGTCCGCAGCTACAAAATGCCGCCAAATATGTTTCCGACAACCCCGAACAGGTGGCGACGGAATCAATGCGCAAGGTGGCTAAAGCTTCAAACATCTCTCCGCCCACATTTACTCGGCTGGCAAAAGCGCTCGGACTCGAAGGGTTTAATGAGCTAAAAGAACTCTGTCGACAGACACTCCAAGAGCGTCACAGCACCTTTGCCGATAAAGCAAAAGCACTGCAAAAATATCAAGCCGGTGGCCCACTGGCAGACAAGGGTACCTTTGTCATTGCGCAAGCAGCCGCCACTATAGATAACATCCAGTCTATGGTGGACAAGCTCGATCTACCCCAGCTAACGGCAGCCTGCGACACACTCGTCAACGCGGAAAACGTCTATGTGCTGGGCGGTTTGTCCTCGCAATTTTTTGCCGATTACTTCAACTACATGGGTGCCATGGCCTTTCGCAGTTGGCACACGCTAGACCTCGTCCGTCAGTCAATTGGGGCCAGTACAGCGCGCATCACGCCCAAAGATTGCCTCGTGGTGATAAGCATGCACCCGTATTCAAAGGAGGTCGTCAAAGTCGCCAATCGCTGCGCTGAAAATGGTGTTGATGTCATCGCTCTGAGCGACCAAGAGCTCTCTCCCATCGGGAAAACAGCCAAATATCATTTCACCGCCTCTACCCATAGCCCGCAATTTTTTGCTTCTTACACAGCAAGCCTTGTATTGTTAGAAGCCATGATGGGTATGGTGGTGCGACGCGGCGGTGCTCAATCCCAGCGTCACATCGAGAACGTAGAAAAACTAAATCAGGAAAACGACACTTACTGGTAGAACAACAAACAGCTCTCAGGAGATCAGACGATGAAAAAGTCAGTACTTGCAACAATCGGACTCGCGATAGCGATGACCTCACTACAGGCCAGCGCAGAGAATGACAGGTTTAAAGCTGTACTAGAGAAAGGAAAGATCGTGATCGGCGTCAAGGCCGACTACAAACCTTGGGGCTTTCGCAACGAGAGTGGTGAGATCGTCGGCATGGAGATCGACATGGCGCAGGATGTCGCCGATACCCTCGGTGTCGAGCTAGAGACTGTCGCTGTGCAATCTTCTAATCGCATGCAGTTCCTCGAGCAGGGAAAAATAGACATGATGATCGCCACCATGTCGGATCGAGAGGATCGCCGTAAGATTGTCGGTATCCCACTGCCAAATTATTACACTTCTGGTACCAACGTACTGGCACCAAAAGCCGTGGGGCTGACGGATTGGTCACAGCTCAAAGGCAAGCCGGTGTGCGGTAAGCAAGGTGCTTTTTACAACCAAGTAGTCGAAAAGCGCTACGGCGCCAAGATAATCGCCTTTACCGGCAATGCAGAATCAAAGCAAGCATTGCGCGACAAAAAATGTATTGCTTGGGTATACGATGATTCCTCCATCATGGCAGACTTGGCGAGTGGCAACTGGGACGACTACGAGATGCCACTGCAGACGGAAGACGATAACCCTTGGGCGCTAGCCGTACCTGTCGAAGAGATAGACGGTGTCTTTGGCCGGTTTATGTCGGGAATGATCGTCAACTGGCATCGCTCCGGCAAGCTAATGGAGTGGGAAGCCAAGTGGGGTATCCAACCTACACAGTACCTAGCGGACCAGAAAGAGCGTTTTAAAGACTGGATGTAAGTTTAATGTCCGAGGGTGGTCGGGGATGCTCGTTTCCTCGGCTACCCATTGCACTTGATTGCCGTCGAGACGCCGTATGCTTGCAGCCATCGCTGAATTTTTTCAGCAATTAGCCGAAGATCACCCGCGCTGGAATTTCATCTTCTTCTACGATCCAGTAGAGATGGACCGCTTGCTGAGTGGCATTTGGGTGACCTTGGAACTGTCCTTCTTTTGCGTGATATTCAGCCTGATCATCGGTCTGGTTGGGTCATGGGCACAGGGCTCTCCTATAGCGTGGCTGCGCTGGATCACGCAGGCCTACATTCAATTTTTCCGTAACACGCCGCCTGTGGTGCAGCTGTTGTTTTTCTATTTTGCACTGGGACAATTCACTCCCACCTATTCACCCGATGGCTGGCTCGAATTGCCCATTATCAGCAACGTCGGTTGGGCGATCATCTCCTTGTCTTTCTTTGCAGGCGCTTTTAATGTCGAGATATTTCGGGCGGGAATAGAGTCGGTACCCAATGCGACAAAAGAGGCAGCCGAGTCATTGGGCTATAGCCGTTTTCAATCCTATGTCTACGTTATTCTGCCATTGGCATTTCGGGTTAGCTTGCCAGCGCTCAACAATAACCTGGTGAATTTGGTCAAAACTACTACCCAAGCCCTGGTGATTGCAGTTCCAGAGCTGCTGTACCAAGCGGTCACCATTTGGAACAATTACCCCTCCGCACAATATCCAGCCATGTTGTTTCTTTTTGTCTTTTATGTGGGACTGGTGGGTGTTTTGGTACTCATGATGAATGGCTGGGAGCGCAAGCTTAAAATACCGGGGTACGGCGTATGAAGTCCATTCCAGGCCTGAACGTCAAATCCAACACCGACCTGCCGGTTTTGCATCGTGTCGATATCGAGGCTCTAAAGCCGGACAACCCCAGTGCCATTCGCTTTAGTCAGTGGATGGGCGGGCTGCCTGTCGTCAAGGTTGTGCTGGTGTTAATGCTCATGCCACTGGCCTCGTCACTTGCTTGGGCCAATAGCAATTACACCAGCCTCGATGCGTTTGACGCACTTTGGCGTTGGATGCCGTTTCTACTGCGCGAGGGTTTTTTCTTCAATGTCCTGATTAGCGTGTTCGTTATGATTATCGGTACCGCTATTGGGGTTGTCCTAGGCTTGGGGCAGATATCCATACACGGGTGGTTGCGAAAATTCAGCTGGGGTATCACTCAGCTTTTCCGCAACTCGCCATGGCTGGTACTTATTTTTGTGGTGATGCTGGCCCTGCCGTTTGAGATCAGCCTGTTTGGCTTCAAGATATACATTCCCGATTGGGTCAAGGCTGTCATTGGTCTCTCTTTGCCTGTTATGGCCAATGTCTCTGAGATAGTCCGAGGGGCTGTGCTGTCTGTGCCGTCGGGCCAGTGGGAGGCTAGTGAATCCCTCGCCTATACCCGCCTCCAAACCCTGTGGAAGATCATACTGCCACAGTGCTTCAAGCGCATGATCCCGCCCTGGATGAATTGGTACGCCATTTTGACCATGGCCACGCCGTTGATCTCTATTCTGGGTATAGAAGACATACTTAAGCTCTCTCGCGATGCGATGGAGGCGGAGGGCAATCAACCGGAGCTACTCGTTCCTTTTTACAGCTTTATTTTGTTGCTGTTCTTCGCTTATTGCTACCCCATAGCTCGATGGACTCAGCACCTTGAACGCAAATTTAGCGTGAAGGGTTAAGGTACCCCTATGACTACAAACAACGACCAACCTATCATCCGCGTCCGAGACATTCACAAATCTTTTGGTCATCTAGAGGTGTTAAAGGGTGTCTCCCTTGATGTGGCCAAAGGAGAGGTGATCTGCATCATTGGCCCCTCGGGTTCTGGTAAGTCCACGCTGATCCGTTGCATCAACGCACTGAACGATATACAAAAGGGCTCTATCGAGGTTCAGGGCATAGAAGTAAACGACCCCGGACTGGATAAGCTCGAGCTGCGCAAGCGGGTAGGCATGGTGTTCCAGCAGTACAATCTCTTCCCGCACAAGACCGCTTTGCAGAATGTGATGATGGCGCCTGTTCAGGTGCTCAAGCAAAACAAAGCAGAAGTCGAGCAACGCGCCTACGGGCTGCTTAAAAAGGTGAGGCTTGAGGGCAAGGAGCACAGCTACCCTGGAGAACTATCGGGAGGGCAGCAGCAGCGCGTTGCCATCGCTCGCTCGCTCGCAATGAACCCCGACGTGATGTTGTTTGATGAGGTCACGGCAGCGCTAGACCCTGAGACCGTCAAAGAGGTATTGGTGACCATCAAGCAGTTGGCAGAGGAGGGTATGACTTGTATATTGGTGACCCACGAGATGGGCTTTGCCCGTGAAGTGGCAGACCACATCTACTTCACCGATCGCGGTGTCATTGTAGAGCACGGGCCTCCAGCCACGTTCTTTGATTCAGCACAAGACCCGCGTACCAAAGAATTTTTGAGTCAGATTCTGTAGGGTGAAACTACAGCAGTACTCAAAACCAACGGCTACGGAGCGCGTGCTGTGCCAAATAAGACCTATCGAGGCAGTTGTCACTGTCAAGCGGTACAGTTTGAGATAGAGACGAGTTTCCCAGAACTGACAAGCTGTGATTGCTCAATCTGCAGGCGAAAGAATGCTCTAATGGTCAAAGTGCATCAGTCTGAAATACGAGTATTAAAAGGCGAAGATTTCTTAGCAACCTACCAGTTCCACACTCACACAGCTGAACATTATTTCTGCAAAGTGTGCGGTATTTACCCCTTTCACCGAAAGCGCGTTACGCCTGATTATTACGGCGTCAATGTCTATTGCCTAGAAGACGAGATACCCGAGGGCATTTCCGTGCGGGCGACTGATGGCAAGGGCATGGACTAGCCAGAATGTTTGACTGAGCT
>JBMYWE010000105.1:4852-7756 GCA_049607125.1 Granulosicoccaceae bacterium
CAAGGCAAGGCTGCGACAATATGCACTCGTTGATCTTCACCGCCATTCATGGCGGTGTGATACCCGCGGGTATCAGTAAAATATACCGAGCCGTCAGCGGGCAAGTGAGTGACATGGTGATTGACCACAAACAAGGAGCCCGGATTTGAAATAATCGGTATATGCAAGCGCGGCTCAGGGTCTCGGTGCCAAGAGTTGCAGTTGTAGGGCATTTTACCCAAGACTCGCATCCTACCGATAGGGAAGCGCTTGACCAACTCTTGATGCACGTGCTCAAAGTAGCTGCCTATTAATGCAGGGTTGAATTCAGTAAACAAAAATTCGTCCACATCTTCTTCCCGCTGTACTTCTTCGTAGCTGTCGTCTACCCGAGTCCAAAACAAGCCGGATAAGTCATAGGGAGTGGGTTTCTCCACGCCCGGTCGGCGCGTCAGGCCAAACGCACTAAAGCCATCGCCTAAGTCATCCAAGTTGCCCGACACCTCTGCCAATGCTTGGCGCAGTTTCTCGATATCAAACTTCAGCTCCAGCTTGGCAATGCCGGGGCCGGGCTCAAAGTGCGGGTTGAAGGCTGTCATGCCGCTGTCGGCAAGCCAGCGCTGCATGCTGGACTTGTCTTGCTCGACGGTATCTAGCTGCTCGTTCATACTATTCCCCCAGTCAATTCCGCAGGTTAGCGCTTCTTTCAGAATAGAGGCAAGAGCCGAACGACCCTTTTTGTAAAGTTTTGGGTGGCTCGTGTGCGCAAACCGCGAGAGTGACAAAAAATTGGTTCCGGCTCACCAATCGTTATAAAGGGACGACGTGCAGTGCAGGAACCTAGCCTAATCGGAAGTCTGAGGTTCGGCTGACAGGTGTCAGAGGGGTCGCAAGCTCACTACGATAGATCGGTGTAATGACGTTCTCTTCGAGTAGTCAATAATTTTGGCATGGGAAACGCCATAAAGACTTATTTGGCTGCACCAACTAGATCAGTAACCATTGACGTCTGTTGCGTGCTTACTATGTATTCGTGGGAGTTTGTAAAGCGCAGAACAAGAGGCGGACCTGAACGAGGTTTGCCTCTTAATGGCGGTTGACTGATCGCTTTATAAATGGCTCACGAGCAACCTGTAAGGAGGAGGTCTTTGGCAGCAAATATGCCTCGGTAAATTCAGCTCCGGTACGCCCTGTAGATCTGATCGAATGGACACTGAGCGGGTTTTGTTTACCGTGTTAGGAATCCGATTCCAGTGACTTTGCACATGATGGTTTTTTTGAGATCAAGACAGTATAAAAGTTATCGTAGACGTGATGGCATTTCTATGGGGCGTAGAGCTGCAACACAATTGTTGTAATTGCGTATTATCTGCAAGTTCGTCCTCACTTTGCAGCGCCCAAGACTCGTGATGTAGATGCTATCTATGGATAAAGGTATGCAAGTAACTATCTGAAATTATTGACGGATAGCGCTAATTCTGCCAGTCTTCTTTCAGCTTTCCAAGCACGATCCTATTTCTCTTAGCCACTATTAACTTAGGGCTTCGGTCAATATTCTGTTCGATAGAGGGTTGGGTTTCAGCCTGCTATTGCTTTAACTAAGTTGTACTATCTAAAGCTAAGAGTATCTATTATGTCCTACTCACTTCGTTATTTGACGGGTACAGCGCTTTTTCTATTAATAGCAAATATAGGCTTGTCCGTTCCAGTTTTTGCCATTGGCCCAGTAAAACCCCTGAGTCCAGGATTTGGGGGGAATGCGGCTGTTATGGTTGGTGGAGTAGAAAATAAATCCAACCTTGACACCAAGCAGTCTGATCGTTTGGACAGTCTGACGCAGCTCAATACAACAGATGGGCGGGAGCTTTTGTTGCCGACGTTTGAGTTGAACTACAATTTAAAAAACGAGGCAACGCAGTTTTACCTCGGAACCCCGGTGGAGCGCTTTCTTAATCTCAACTTTGGCGTCGAAATAGGTGTTCGACAGCATGTGGCTAAGAACAAGGTCATTCGAATCGCTTATTTACCCGCCGTATTAGATGCCGAACGTTGGGCTGATCCTTTTCTGATAGGGGTACCGCGCACCACCACGGATCAGTCTTCGACGGGGATATTGGTGGGTTTTGATTCTCCAGTATTTACGCTCAATTATGCACAGGGCAAAGTCGAAATCGAGGATGAACGCTCGGGCAGCGCGCTAGACATTGCCTCGCAAGATGCTCTTCGGCGCGACGGCAACTACCACGCACTGGCTATAAATCTGGCTGTTCCCATCAAGCAAGGTGTGCTACTGCAACCTTCGGTGGTTCACGTGATCGCTGATCTGGATGGCGAGGCGATGGCGCATACGCAAACATCGTTCGACCTTGGCCTAATGCTGTTGCTTCAAAACGCCAAACTCCGGCTATCGGTAGGCACGGGCAACCGCCGCCACGACGCCGACAATCCGGCGTTTGGCCAGCGTCAACAAGATGAGCTGCTCAGCGCATCGATACTCTATCTGCGTGATCGCATTGATGTACGCGGCAAACCCGGATTGACCCTACTGCTCAATCACAACAACAGCGACTCGAATATCAACTTTCTAGATGAATCTAGATCCATGCTTTCAGTGGGGTTGCGTTGGTCTTTTTAGATGGAGTTCTCCTGGTTGGATGACTTGGATAGCAATATCGTCAATTGAAGCGCACGACCCAATTTCTTGGGTCCGTGTGTGGGCTTCAGCCTAAGTATGCCGCTAAGCGGTTAGAATCTACCCATTTGGATCCACCCGCCTCAACCCCTTCAACGCACTTTCCACTCGCTCAATCGACACCTTCTGGATAGTTCGCAAACTCTGTGCAAACAGAGAGATGCGCAGCTCCTCGAAGGCCCAACGCACGGCGTGCCATTGCTCCGCGAACTCGCCCAGCGGTGTGCGCGGTA
>JBMYWE010000106.1:0-3274 GCA_049607125.1 Granulosicoccaceae bacterium
CACCGCGAAACAAGTTTGTCGCAGGTTTTATCGGGTCGCCGAAGATGAATTTGATTGAAGGGTCTGAGGCGCAGAAGCACTCGGCCACTACTATCGGTATTCGACCAGAGCATATTTCTGTCTCAAAAACTGAAGGCACGTGGAAAGGCACCGTGGGTGTAGCTGAGCACTTGGGTTCTGACACCTTTATCCACGTTCATGAAACGGGCCTGGCGGATATGATGACGGTACGTATCACTGGGGATATAGAAGCCAGGCACGGCGACACCATTTATCTGTCGCCTGATTTAGAGCGCCTCCATCGCTTTGATGAGCAGGGCTTGCGTATTTCATGAGCCGTCTACAGGGAAAAGTTGCTCTTATAACCGGTGCCGCGCGAGGCATCGGGCTGGAGTTTGCTAAAACCTATATCGACGAAGGTGCGCAGGTGGCCATCGCCGATATAGCGTTTGCCCGGGCAAAAAAAGCCGCCAGCGAGTTGGGTGTGGCGGCCCATGCCTTTGAAATGGACGTCACTCAACAAGTCGATGAAGCCATATCGCACTTTGGACGTATTGATATCTTGATTAACAACGCCGCACTTTTTAGTGCGGCCCCGATAGTGGATATTGACCGAGCAGATTTCAATCGGGTTTTTTCGGTCAATGTAGCCGGGGTGTTGTTCACCACACAGGCTGTGGCCGCCCACATGATCGCGCGTGGTGGTGGCGGAAAGATTATCAATATGGCAAGTCAGGCGGGGCGGCGAGGAGAGCCGCTGGTTGCTGTTTACTGCGCATCAAAAGCGGCGGTAATCAGCCTGACACAATCGGCAGGGTTGAACTTGATAAAGCACGGCATCAATGTCAATGCCATCTCGCCTGGGGTAGTCGACGGCGAGCATTGGGATGGCGTGGATAGTTTTTTTGCTGAGCTAGAAAACAAAACCCCAGGAACAAAAAAAACAGAAGTTGGGGCTGCGGTGCCTTTTGGTCGGATGGGCGTCGCCGCTGATTTGACCGGCATGGCCGTGTTTCTAGCCTCCGATGAGGCCAATTATATCGTCGCCCAGACCTACAACGTCGACGGCGGACAATGGATGAGCTAAATGATGCAGAGCCAGTATATACCCGACAATATCACCCTAAATAACAACACTCTGGCACAGTTGCCCATCGAGGTGAAACGACCGATGTACAACCGGTGTGAGCTCAAACCGGGCATAGTGCATATTGGAGTGGGCAACTTCCATCGCGCGCACCAAGCTTGGTTTCTACACCGGCTGATGCAGCGCGGGTTGGCTCAGGACTGGGCGATTGTCGGTGCTGGCGTGCGCCCCTTTGATGAAGCGCAACGGCAGAAGTTGAGCGCACAGGACTACCTCTATTCGTTGGTCGAACTGAGCACGGGGTCGGAAACCGCCGAAGTGGTCGGCTCTTTGATTGACTATCTGCCGATCGAGCCCGACAACGCTTCTCTGATTAAGACAATGGCAGACCCGAGCATACGCATTGTCTCCTTGACGGTCACTGAGGGTGGTTATTACATCGACCCCGCGAGCAACGCATTTGATGGTTCGCATCCAGATATAGTGCACGATGCGGCCAATCCGCAGTCCCCGCGCACGGCCTTTGGCGCCATGCTGGCGGCGTTGCGTCTGCGGCGCGAGCAAGGTCTGCCTCCGTTCACTTGCATGAGCTGTGACAACCTGCAGGGCAACGGTGTCATCTTAAAGCAAACCTTGCTCTCGCTAGCCAAAATCAGTGACCCCGAGTTGGCTAGTTGGCTCGAGCGTGAAGGCAGTTTCCCCAACTCCATGGTCGATTGCATCGTGCCCGCCACTGGGCCGCGGGAACTTGAGCTAGTTAAACGCTTTGGGCTCGACGATGCGGTGCCAGTTACCCACGAACCCTTTCGGCAGTGGGTGATCGAAGACGATTTCTGCGCCGGACGGCCAGACTGGGATTTGGTGGGCGCGCAATTCACCGACGATGTGCACGACTTTGAAACCATGAAAATTCGGTTGCTCAACGGCGGGCATCAATTGTTGGCCAACGCCGGTGAGTTGCTCGGGGTGGAAAGCATTGATGGCTGTATTCGGCACGCGCTGATTCGCGGTTTTTTTGAATGCGTTGAGCACCGCGAGATAGCCCCGCATGTGCGCCCAGTGCCGGGCATGACCCCAACCGACTACATCGCTCTGATAACCGAGCGATTCGCCAACCCTGAAATCCGCGATACCACCCGTCGTGTCGCATTTGATGGCTCATCGCGACACGCAGGCTTTTTGTTGCCAACCCTGCGCGAAGCGATTACATCGGGCGGGGCTGTGCAGGGCTTGCTGCTCGCAGAGGCACTCTGGGCACGGATGTGCGCGGGCACCCGCGAGGATGGCAGCGAGATAGTCGCCAATGATCCGAACTGGGACCAGCTACTCGGTGTGGCTATTCAGGCGAAGTCGAATCCGCGCGCATGGCTTGAGCAGCGCGAAATCTACGGCGATCTAGCCGATAACCCGGCTGTGCTCGAAACTTTTGATCGCTGGCTGAATAAACTGTGGCAAGAGGGTACTGAAGCCACCTTGCAGGGCTGGATTGGCGACGACTAGGCCAGTAGGTTTGCCAAGCAGCGCAAAATTTCTCTCCATAACACCCGAACAGGGCCTGTGGTTGGGATGATCGCGGACTAATATTCTTTATTCTGATCTCCCAAGAGGCTGGGTGAGGCGAGCAAACTTTCGCTCTCACTCAAGCTCCTAGCTACTTAGGTTTCTGCGTGAGTCCTCAAGAAAAACTTCTCTCCCTCGCCCTTGTCGTTCTGTCGCTGCTGTTGCTCTACCCCGGCATCAGCCAGCCGGTGATGACTGTGGTGGGCACGCTCGACCGCGCGGGTATGGTCGAGATTGGTCAAGAGGCCGTGATCGACGCGCGAGTCAAAAAAGCTCTGGCCAACAACCCAGACGGCGATGTTGAGCGGCTGCGGCGTCGCAAGGGCCGTACGGTGCGATTTTTGTCCGGGATCTTTAACTTGGACGAGGTGTCGGGGCGGGTCGAGGTGTATCACAAAAGCAGTAGTGTGTTAGACACGGTGCAAACGCTGGCGGGCAAAGGACACGCGCTGGTTGCCGCTCTTGTTGCGCTCTTTAGCATGGTTATTCCGACACTCAAAAACATCATGCTTCTGGTGGCCGTTTTCGCGGCTCAAAGCCCACTGGGGCGGTGGATGAGCAATACGTCATCGTTGATCGGCAAATGGTCCATGGCCGATGTGTTTTTGGTGGCCTTGTTTGTCGGCT
>JBMYWE010000106.1:3284-7718 GCA_049607125.1 Granulosicoccaceae bacterium
ACCAGTGCCATGGGCGGTGTGCTAGAACTGAACGCCACGGTGGAATCGGGTTTGTATTGGTTTGCTGGGTATTGTGTGGTGTCTATTTTGGCCGGGCAAATAATCTCCGCCAAGATCGCTAAAAAACCGCTGCCGAAAAAGAAAAAAAGCCGCCGCTGAAGTCGTGCAGCTGCTCTGCCTACTATGCTCTAGGGTGTACTCCTCACAGCGGCACTTTCGGAACACAATAGAACGACATGTTTAAACTAGAGCTTAAAAAATTGATCGGACCAGGCATGCTGGCCGCTACGCTCGCCGCGCTGGCTGTTTACAGCGAGCAAGCCGCCGCCGCAGGCTACGCCGACCATGCCAAGGGCAGGGCCTTCATTGACGAGATGGTGCAAGAGCACGATTTCAATCGACAGGATTTAGAATACTGGCTGGGTACTGCCACCCGCTATGATGCGGTGCTTGAGGCCATGTCCAAGCCCGCTGAGAAAACCCTCACCTGGGGTCAGTATCGGCCCATTTTTATCAAGCAGGGGCGCATAGATTCAGCGCTCGCCTTCGCGCGCGAGCATGAGGCCTTACTGGCGCGTGTTGAGCAGCAGTACGGCGTGCCACGTGAAATTATCGTCGCCATCATTGGTGTCGAGAGCTGGTTTGGCAAATACAAAGGCAAGCACCCAGCCTTGCAGTCGCTGGCCACTTTAGCCTTTGACTACCCCAAGCGCGCCAAGTTTTTCCGCGCCGAGTTGCGCGAGTTTTTGTTGCTCTCTCGCGAGGAGGGCTTTGAGCCACTGCAAGTGAAGGGCTCTTACGCGGCCGCGATGGGCATGCCGCAGTTTATCAGCAGCAGCTACCGCAACTACGCGGTCGACGGCGATGGCGACGGTCAGCGCGATTTGTTTGGCTCCATTCCCGACATCGTCGCAAGCGTCGCCAACTACTTCAAGCGCCACGGCTGGCGCAGTGGGGAGCACGTCACCGAGCGGGTGCAGGTGCAGGGAGATGTCAGCGCGCTGGTCAAAAAAGGCAGCAAACCCAAGCTGAGCGCCGCAGATTTTAATGCCGCTGGCATCCCGGTCAACCTCACCTCAGATGAGCGTGCTGCTTTGATAGAACTTGAAGGAAAACAAGGCCTTGAGTATTGGGTGGGCTACAAGAATTTCTATGTGATCACGCGTTACAACCACAGTCCGTTGTACGCGATGGCTGTTTTTCAGCTGGCACAGTCTATAAAAGAAGGGTTGGCTAGCACAGATTGACGGCGGGGTAGTTACGCCGAGCTGGTCTTGAACTCGTTTTAATCAGGTAAATTTGATATGCGCAAAGTGATTGGGGTATCCGCAGTGGTAGCGGTGTATCTGGCTGGCTGTAGCATGCTGCCGGGCGTCAAACAATATGATCCGCTCGAGTCTGGCCCAGGTCGGATAATACAACCCGGCGGCGGTGAGTCTTCGAGCGAAGCCTTTTCCGAACTTGGCAATAAGAGCCCATACTCGGTCAACGGCCGCTTCTACTACGTGATGGAAGACCCTGCGCACTACCGCGCGCGAGGAAAGGCTTCTTGGTACGGCAACAAGCATCACGGTAAAAAGACGTCCAGTGGCGAAACTTTTGATATGTACGCCCTGACCGCAGCACATCGCAACTTGCCCTTGCCCACCTACCTCGAGGTAACCAACCTCGACAACGGCAAGGTGGCCATTGTCAAAGTTAATGATCGCGGGCCTTTTGTCGACGACCGTCTTATCGATCTCTCCTACGCAGCGGCCGTAAAGCTGGGCATGACCGAGAAGGGTACGGCACCCGTTGAAGTTCGCGCTATCACAGGTCCGGACTTGATCCAGGCGCGCAAGCAGCTGGAGCGCGACTCTGTGCAGGCGCGCCAGTTGGCCGGTGGTGCCAAGACTCCAACTGCCGATGAGACCACGCAGCCTGTACTCGAGGTGGCGAGAGTCGATGGTGCGGCGCAAGAAGTGGCAGACGACACGGTTAAATCAGCGCAAGAAGTCGCCGCCGCCTCCGCGACCGTGATCTCGCAGACGGCCGAGCCCACACTTGCCGCAGAAGCTATTCAGACCGCCGAGACTGTTGTCCCTGCGGCGCCGGCCGAAGTTGCCGCGGCACCAAAGGCGGTGCAGGACAGCGTCAGCGACAAAGACCTCGCGTTGCAGTTGGGAGCCTTCTCCAAGTTGGAATCGGCGGCTGCCTATATGGATAAAGCGCAGGCACTGGTGCCCGCTATTCCCGCTTTTGTCACCGAAGGGCAGAGCAACGGCAAGTCCATTTTCCGTGTACGAGTTGGGCCGGTACGTAGCGCGCAGCTGATCGAAGAGGCCAAAGCGGCCCTCAGCGCAGGTGGAATACCGGATCATCGGGTACTTCCTATGCAAGGTGGCGGTGACTGCGTGGCCGGTTGTCGGTAGAATCCACACTTTCGTAAACGCTCCGAAGGTCGAGCGAGAACTAGCCCCGTGTTGTGGGCTCTAAGTTCTCGTCCAACCGCCACATCAAAGGGCGCCGCTTGCGGCGTTCTTTTTTTGGTTTTAGCCCTCTGAAAACAAGGATCAAGTGCTCAAGATGCTCCCCACTGCTATTCGACGTTGCTCTGCTGTTCTGTTGTTGGCCATTGCGCCCGCCGTCTCTGCCCTAGAAATCGTCAAGCCGGTGCCTGCGCCGCCTCAGTTGGCCGCCAAGGCCTACGTGTTGATGGAGTACAGTTCGGGCCGGGTGTTAGTCGAGCATAACGCGGACAAGGCTTTTGAACCCGCCAGCCTGACCAAAATCATGACCGATTACATCGTCAGCGACGAGCTGGCAAAGGGCAGCCTGGACCCCGAAGAAGAAGTCACGATCTCTGAAAAAGCCTGGAAGATGGGCGGCTCGAAGATGTTTATCGAGGTGGGCAAAAAGGTCAAAGTCATGGACTTGATCAAAGGCATGGTGATCCAATCTGGCAACGACGCCAGTGTGCAGCTGGCCGAGACCGTGGCGGGAAGCGAAGAGACTTTTGTCGAGCTGATGAACCAATACGCTAAGCACCTTGGCATGCGCAACACGCAATTCAAAAATGCCACCGGCATGCCAGACCCCGCCCATTTGAGTAGTGCCGAAGACATGGCTCTGTTGGCGCGCTCGTTCATCCGCGATTTTCCCGAAGACTACAAAATTTATTCGATCAAAACCTTTGAGCACAACGGCATCAAGCAGAAAAACCGCAACGGCTTGCTCTGGAGTGACGATTCCGTCGACGGCATGAAAACCGGTCACACAGAAAGTGCAGGTTATGGTCTGGTGGCCTCCGCCGTACGCGATGACATGCGTTTGATCGCCGTGGTAATGGGCACTAACAGCGCCAACGCGCGCCTGTCCTCCACTGCCAAATTGCTCAGCTACGGCTTTCGTTTTTTCCGAGACCGCCATCGACAACCTGCGAGTCTGGGGTGGCGCAGACAAAACGGTTCCCGTGGGCTTGACCGAAGCCTTGTCGGTGGCTGTGCCACGTGGCCATGAAGACAGTTTAAAAACCCGCCTAGAGCTCAACCGCGGTGTCGAGGCACCACTGAAGAAAGGCGATGAAGTGGGTCGTCTGCGCGTGGTTGCCGGAGAGGACATCGTGGCCGACGAGCCCGTGGTGGCGCTACGTGACGTAGAAGAAGGTGGCATCATCCCCACGGTACGCGATGCCGTCTTGCAATATTTTGAAGAGTAAGGAGCAAGCGATGAGCGAGCAGAGCCCAGAAGAACTCATCACTTTTCCCTGCGACTTTGAAGTAAAAGCGATGGGCAAGGCGAGCGAAGATTTTGAAGCGCTGGTGCTTGCGATCGTGCGCAAATTGGTGCCCGAGCTCGGCGACAAAGCGCGCCGGACCGCCCCGAGCAAAAGTGGTACCTATATCTCGGTTACGGTGGGTTTTGAGGCGCAGAGCAAAGAGCAACTCGACGCCGTCTACCAAGCACTGGTAGACGAGCCTCGCGTGCTCTACGCGCTGTAAGCTCGCGTCCTAAGATGAGCAGAAGGTCGCACACCCAAGTTGGCGTCTTTTACTCGCATTCCTCTTCTGTACTCAGCCGAGGGTTGTAGCTTGATCGACCCACACTCGTACGTTCTTCGGCAGCTCGGGCGCCTTGACTACACAACTGTGTTTGACGCCCAGCGCGCCTTTACCGACGCGCGCGATGAGCTCTCACCTGACGAGTTCTGGTTAGTCGAGCATCCACCGGTGTTTACCCAAGGCCAAGCGGGCAAGCCCGAACACCTGCTAGACGCCGGCGGTATTCCCGTGGTGCAAAGTGATCGAGGAGGCCAGATCACCTACCATGGCCCGGGGCAAGTGGTGCTGTATATGCTGGTCGACTTGCGCCGCCGCGGCTTGGGCGTGCGCGCGGCTGTGACTGCTCTGGAGGCGGCGGTGATTGCGCTGCTGGCGGCACGTGGTGTCGCCGCCA